>JBGPMV010000111.1:0-4963 GCA_041487155.1 Rhabdochlamydiaceae bacterium | reverse complement strand
GTCGATGCCTTTATTGCTAATTCTCATTATGTTGCTAGAGAATTCAAAGGCTTTATGGCCGTGAAGCAACGGTGATTTACCCGCCTGTTTCTACGCATGGATTTTTTCTGAAGGAAACAAAAGACGACTTTTATCTGACAGTTTCACGTCTTGTACCATATAAACGTGTGGATCTCATCGTAGATGCTTTTAACCAGATGCCCTCAAAAAAAATAAAAATTGTGGGTGATGGACCCGAGCTGGAAAAACTTAAAAGCAGGGCGCATGGTAATGTTGAGTTTCTTGGTTTTCAATCAGATGATGTGATTAAGGAGCTTCTTGCTCGTGCAAAAGGATTTATTTTCGCTGCCGAAGAAGATTTTGGAATAGCGCCGGTAGAAGCGCAAGCCTCCGGTACGCCTGTGATCGCCTACGGAGCAGGAGGAGCTCTTGAAACGATCCTTCCGGGAATCACAGGGCTATTTTTTCCTGAGCAAACTTCACAAAGTTTAATAGCCGCCTTGGAAGCTTTTGAAAAAATTACCTGGGATGGTAAGTTGATTCGATCGCACAGTGAAAAGTTTGGTGTCGATCGGTTTAAAAAAGAATTAAAACAATTCATAGACCAACAATGGGAGGCCTTTTGTGAAAATCGTTATATTAGCCGGCGGTAGCGGAACTCGTCTTTGGCCTTTATCTCGAGATTCTTACCCAAAGCAGTTTCTAAAAATAGACGGAAAATGGTCTCTCCTGCAAAAAACAATTTTGCGGTACTTTAAAAAAGATGCTGCACAAGACATTCTCATCATCACAAACCCGGAATGTTTGCATCTTGTTAAGAGTCAAGCCAGCGCGATTAGTCCTTCATTAGAAACGCGTGTGATTGTTGAACCTGTTCGAAGAAATACCGGGCCTGCGATTATATATGCCGTGAAGTATTTAACGGAGATAGAAGGTGTTCTCCCGAATGAAACCATCTTAGTAACTCCTTCAGATCAAATTATAGAGCCGCAAGAGAAGTTTGTTAAACTTATTTCTACTGTCGATGAGCTTGCACAAAAAGATGTCGTTGTCACTTTTGGAATTGTTCCAAATAAGCCCGAGACGGGGTATGGATATTTACAAATCGAATTTGACGATAAAACAGAGAGCCATAAAGTCATAAAATTCATAGAGAAACCCTCTCTTAAAGTTGCCGAAAAATTATTGGAGCAAGGCAATCACTTATGGAATAGTGGAATTTTTGCATTTAATTCCAAAACGATTTTTTCTGAAATTGATAGCCATGCTCCTGAGCTGAAAGAAGCTGCCTCGATGTCTTTTCAAGAGCTGCAAGATCAGTTTTCTGCTTTGACACCCATTTCCATTGATTACGCCGTCATGGAAAGAAGTCAGAATATTGTGGTGATTCCGCTTCCTTTAACTTGGACTGATTTGGGATCATGGGATAGTGTTTTCGATGCGCTTGAAAAAGACGCCAATCAAAACGTAAAAATTGGCAATGTCCACGCCATCGATACGAAAAATAGTCTGATTTACGGAAGTAAAAGGCTGATTTCCACCATTGGACTTGAAGATGTAATCATCGTTGAAACCGACGATGCCCTCTTTCTTGGGAAGAAAGGTGAATCTCAAAAAGTTAAAGAGCTAGTAGAAGAGCTCAAAAAACGAAAAACAAAAGAGATTCAAGAACATTCCACGATGGAAAGACCATGGGGTCAATATTCTGTTTTGGAAACAGGCGCTCGTTTCAAAGTGAAACGGATTGTTGTGAACCCCGGACAAAAACTGAGCCTTCAAATGCACTACCATCGCAGCGAGCATTGGGTTGTTGTGAGCGGCACTGCTAAAGTAACGATTGGAGATGAAGAAAAACTACTCCATGAAAACGAAAGCGTCTATATTTCTAAGTCGATGCAGCACCGCCTTGAAAACCCCGGTAAAGTGCCTTTAGAGATGATCGAAGTTCAAGTGGGTGAATATACTGGCGAAGATGATATCGTCCGTTTTGAAGATGTCTATGGCCGAATTAAGCCATAAAGCTCTTTCAGATCGAACCTTCCTTTTAAGCCGGACGATATTTTATGTTTTGGTCTTTCTTTATTTTGCTCTTTCTTCAGCCGAGCTTCTTCATGTAGTCTTCGGCATTTACAAGCCTAAAATAGGCCATATTGTGGCTCTTGTATTGCTTGCATGGATGGTGCTTGAAAAGAGGGTATGGAAACTAGATCGACGTTTGCTCTATGCCTTTCTCTGCATTCTCATCTCCCTTACCCTTTCTGCAGTATTTGGAGGTGCTCCAAAACGTTCTTTTGGATATATAGGCGTTTATCTTTTTAATTTTGGTGTTTATTTTTTAATTACACTTCAATTAATGCAAAGTATGAATCTAAATCAGTTCTTTCGGATTTATTGGAATTCATACCTTCTTATGGGTTTATATGCCTCATTACAAGTCATGCTCTCTGTGATTGGAATCTATGAGCCGTTTGCTCTACAAAGAATAGGCTCCATTGCACGAGGCCAAGCATGGTCTTATGAGCCCTCCTTTTATGCCTTGTATATGATTCCATACGTGATGTATTGCAATGGACGAGCTCTATTCACAGAAAAAGCAAATAACCCCTTTAAAAACAGAGTTAAATTATTTTGCCAGAACATGCTTATGGTCGTCTCGACATCTACGGGGTTAATAGTTTCCTATCCTGTTTTTTTTATCTCTGCGATGATCAAGTTTCTAAATCCTTTACAAGAGATCGCACGGAAAAAACTGCTAAAGGCTTTAGCCTTTTTTGCGATCTCTTTAGCCGGTCTAACAGTTCTATTTTATGAAATCGCCATTCAATCGATTTTTAAGTTCTTTTATTTTGGCCTACTTGCGCACTGGTCCTTTTCTGCCAGATGGGAAGGAATCATTTCAGCATGTAAAACATTTGTGAACCATCCCATTTTAGGCATGGGACTTGGAGGGGTGAGCACGGAACGCTTTCATGAAGTGTCTGTTTATGATTTGAAATTGGAAACATTGCAAGAGTACGAAGCTTTCGATCCTACGAATTGTTTCACGGAAGTGCTTGCAAGTCTTGGAATGGTGGGGCTTTTGGCCTTTATCTATCTGGGGTTTGTTTTCTACCGCTCGTTCCAAGAGGTCATGAAAGACCTTTTAATTGACCTAGAATCTAAAAAAATCGCGGCGGCGCTCTTCTTATCGCTGGTGGTGATGATCGTGGCGCTGCAGATGAATCAGGGCCTATTTAGGCCCTATGTCTGGATCCATGCAGCTGTGGTGTATGGGTATTTTCAGAGAATCAGGACTTCTTTTTAGGCTTCTTTTTTTTGCGAGATTTGCCGGCGGTTTTAAGAGCGATGGCAATCGCTTGCTTTTGAGGATGGCCTGCGTGGATCAGCTCGCGGATGTTTTCGGAGACTATCTCGTCGCTTTTCCCTTTTTTGAGTGGCATGTTATTTAAAGTGGGGGCTAAGGGTTTTGGCAAGCTGCATCATGTCGATCGGTTTTTTTGAACCGAACACTTTTGCTAGTTTAGCATCGGGAACGATGAGCCGTTTATTTTTCTTGTCTTGAAGCTTGTGCTTCTTGATGTATTCCCAGATTTTTTTGGTCACATCTCCGCGGGATTCGATCTTATCGCCGACAACGTCTTTGAGCTCGTCGGAGATGGAAAGAGATCCGCCCCCTTTTCCTTTTTTGCCAAACCGTCCGGTTTTTGCTTTTTTAACGTAAGCTGTTTTCGGATGATCGACGTATTTGTTTTGGAGATCGTCTAGGTTGTTGACGATCACGTCACAGTCGGGGAAGTTCGTGCAGGAGAAGAAGATTTTCCCAAAGCGGGATTTTCTGGGGGTCATTTTTCCATCGCAGCCGATAGCAGGACAAGACGGCATGTCGGCAGGAGGCGGCTCCCCTTTTTTCGGGATGTTGACGATCCCTTTGCATTTGGGATAGGTTTCACAGCCTAGGAACGGTCCGAACTTTCCAAAGCGAAGCTTCATAGGGCCTTTGCATTTGGGGCATTTTTGATCCCAATCAAATCCCGGAGCATAATCTTCTTTGTTAAAGTCGAGCGCTTCTATCGGCGCTGTATAGTCGCAGTCGGGGTAGTTAGAGCAGCCGTAGAAGTATTTATTTCTCGACCAGATTTTTTGGAGCTTATGGCTGCATTTAGGGCATTTTAGGTCTGTTAAGACTTTGGGAACAAACGCCTCTTTCTCTGCATTTTCCACCGTGGGAATAAACTCTTTCCAGAATTCAGAGATGAGATCTTTCCACTTAATTTTGTTTTCAGCGACCTGCTCAAGGGCATCTTCCATGGTTGCGGTAAAGGTGACATCCATGATGAGTTTAAAATTGTCTTCGAGCATGCGGGCGATCACGGTTCCAAGCTCTGTCGGTCTGAGCGAGCCCCGTTCTTTAATCGTATAGTCACGGCTCTGGATTTTTTGCATGATGGGAACATACGTCGAAGGTCTGCCGATGCCTAATCGCTCGAGTTCTTTCACGAGGGAGGCTTCTGTAAACCGTGGAGGAGGTTTGGTGAACGATTGTTCGGGGGTAATGGCTTGAGGAGTGAGCGGCTGGCCCACAACTAGTGGAGGAAGAAGACGGTGCTCATCCTCTTTTTTGTCTGCTTCTACTACGCTATCTTGCTTTTCTTCGTAGACGGCTAAAAAGCCGGGGAATTTAATGACCGAGCCGGTGGCTCTTAAGACCATTTTTTGGCTGGCTTCGATGTCGCAGGAAATCGTGTCGTAAACGGCCGGATTCATTTGAGAGGCGATGTATCTTTTCCAAATGAGCGTATAGAGTTTGAATTGATCGGGGGTGAGGTATTTCTCAATTTTCTCAGGAGCGAATTGAAGGCTGGTAGGACGGATCGCTTCGTGGGCGTCTTGCGCGCTTTTTTTCGTTGAAAACAGGCGCGGCGCATCGGGTAAGTACTCTTTTCCAAAGACTTTGACGATGTAC
>JBGPMV010000110.1:0-4977 GCA_041487155.1 Rhabdochlamydiaceae bacterium | reverse complement strand
CTCATGATCAATGAAGGCAACCATCTGCAATTGCATCTAGCAGAGCAAGAAAACGATCTCGTGCGTGCCTGGACAGCTCTTGCTGAAATCGATGATTCCATAGGCCGTGCGCACCCCTATGCATTTTCACCCCGTTTCGGATATCTCACCGCCGACCCTATGCTCTGCGGTACAGCTTTAGAGGCTCGGATTTTCCTCCACGTGCCGGCTCTTCGGCATACGGGACAGCTCAAAGAAATTCTAACTCAGTTAAGCGATGAACAGATTTCGTTTGAAGGGCTTGAAGGTTCAACTGACGACCTGATCGGCGATTTTCTTATCTTGAAAAATCATTACACTCTGGGGATCTCTGAAGAGACCGCCCTCAGTTTACTCCAAACCACTGCCCTTAAAATAGCCGCTGCAGAAAATAAACTGCGGGATGAACAAAAAACTAAGGCATCGGATACCCTCAAAGATTTTGTCGGAAGGTCTTTTGGGCTCATCATGCACTCTTATCAACTCCACCCCAAAGAAGCACTCGACGGACTTTCCGGCCTCAAGCTGGGCGTCTTGCTCGGCTGGATTTCAGGCACAACGTCCCAAAAACTCTCCATCCTGATGCTCAAGCTCCGCCGCGGCTACCTCGCCCATCTGCTCAATCTTCAAACAATGGGTCCCCAAGAGCTATCCCACAAAAGAGCCGAATGGCTCCATCAAGAACTGAAAGGGATCACGATTACCGAATAGTTAGAGATTTTTTGCCATACACATTAACATCGCATAAGTTAAAAAAGGATCTCTGCAATAAACACGTTTCATTTTACCACGGATTTTAAATTCATAATAACCATCCACCAGAGCTTTTTTAATTTCTGCATGTGTAAGGATGATACTTTCTTCAATTGCTTCTGAACTTTCCGGAGTACTTTGCAGCAAGCCCGCAACTTTTGCATAATAGACAGGAATAACCGAAGAGAGCACTCCTGAATCGGGATTCATCTGTCCGAGAAGAATGAGCTCGCCCACCACTCTGCCCGTCTCTTCCAGTGTTTCGCGCCGTGCTGCATTTTCTGCTGTCTCATTTTCATTCACACCGCCTCGTGGAAGCTCGAGCTCCCATGAGCGGGTCGCATGACGGTAGTTACAGTTCAGCACGATTCCCTTCCCTTCAATGTAAGGCATGACGCACACACCGACAGCTAACGGACTTTGAAGCGCTTTATTCCAAAGAATACGGCTATAAACCCCTTCGGCGCCGCTAGGGAATCGAACCGCGTCATTGACCCACGTCCAATATTTATCTTTTTTAACAAGTCCGACATCACGCCCTGTTTTTGCTTCGATTTCTGCCATTTTTTCCGGAGTAATTAAAATTTCAATTTCTCCCTTCTTTGCATCCCCTAATACAGCCACCAGAGCCGGATTGTCACGGATCATCTCCAGATATTCCAGGCGGCCCTTCTCAGAAGCGCTCAAAAACGAGAGGCAGCTCATAAGCAAAATTAAATATTTCATGCATTCCTACTAGATTTCGGGTCTGATTTTACATCAATCTAAATACTATTGAAAGTTTTCTTTTTCGGAATTGGTATCTACCTATTAAATCGGTGATATAACCTATTAGATAGGTAGATTACTATTTGCTTTCTAATATTCATAAAACCGGCTATCAATATAGCAAAGAAGAAAGAGTGATGGACGCATATTTCACAGCATTGATTTTAATGGGCGGGGAAGGAAAAAGGCTCGGAGGTTCTTTCCCTAAGCAATTTCATGCATTAGATACTTTAAAAGTTTATCAACATACGTTGGAGGCTTTTAAGCGATCGGCTCTTTTTCAAGAAATTATTCTAGTATGCCACCCGGATTGGGTAGAAATGGTTCAGGACGAGACCTCTCTTTTTCCTGAAGTGAAGGTTATCGTAGGCGGCAAGACGCGGCAAGCTTCGTCGTGGGAAGGACTCAGAGCGTGCCACCCCAATTGCCAGTACGTCATGATTCATGACGCGGTACGCCCCTTTGTCTCGCAAGAGATTTTGCAAAACAATGCTGAAGCTGTTCTTAAATACGGCGCTGTGGATACAGTGATCCCCCTTGCAGATACGGTTGTGATGACAAATGATGGCAGCACCATCGACTCAATCCCTTCAAGAGATCAATTACGCAGAGGACAAACTCCTCAGACATTTTCTTTTCCTCTTATTTGTGAGGCACATGAACTAACGTCTCAAACAAATGCGACGGACGACTGCAGTTTGGTGATGGATCTGCGCATTTCTGTCTATCTGGTCGATGGATCGGATGAGAATATTAAAATTACGACAGAATGGGACCTCTTAGTCGCTGAACATTTCTTACGATCTCAGAAAATTATTATTGATTGAAAATTTTTTTATATAGTTGTACATGTAAGCTTTAAGGGCTGCATGAAACGAAATATCTTCACGATTGGACTTTTTGTCATTCTCCTCGTTGTCATCCTCACGCTTATTCATTTCATTCTGCAGGGAAAGAAAAATCCTAACGAGCTCACTCTGTATGGCAATGTCGATGTCCGCCAGGTTGATATCGGATTTCGGGTGCCCGGGCAAGTGACCAACCTCATCTTTGAAGAGGGCGACCATGTGCCTCAAGGAACGCTTATGACGACCCTTGATCAAACCCCCTACGATAGCCAATTGAAAGAAGCCCTTGCCAATCTTAGAGCCGTCGAAGTCAATTTAGAAAATGCCGAAGTGCTGCTGCACCGCCGCGAAGAGCTCATTCGGGTTGGCGGCGTCTCCCAGGAAGATTTAGATAACGCCCGAACGAATAGAGATCAGTTGATTTCCAATCAAGTTCAAGCCAAGGCAGCTGTCCAGGTTGCCCAAGATAAATTAAAGTATACCGAAGCCTTTGCACCAACAGACGGCATCATCTTAACACGGATCCGCGAGCCGGGAACTGTCGTCAAT
Organism: Rhabdochlamydiaceae bacterium; assembly: GCA_041487155.1. Classification (GTDB taxonomy): domain Bacteria; phylum Chlamydiota; class Chlamydiia; order Chlamydiales; family Rhabdochlamydiaceae; genus PALSA-1444. The sequence continues at coordinate 2,041 of JBGPMV010000110.1, read as the reverse complement.
CCTGCAGATCCTGTCTATACACTCTCTGTCACCTCGCCCGTGTGGATTCGAGCGTTTGTAGATGAACCTCATCTCGGACAAGTCTACTATGGGATGCCGGCAGAAATTTATACCGACATTGAAAATGGAACCGTCTATACAGGGACCGTGGGATTTATTTCCCCTGTTGCTGAGTTTACACCCAAGACTGTTGAAACAACCCAGCTGAGAACCGACCTTGTCTACCGCCTCCGTATCTATGCAGACAATCCCGATCGATGCTTAGTTCAAGGGATGCCTGTGACCGTTAAGCTCAAATTTAAGAAAACTTATGCTCGTCGAGATTAAAAACCTCTCTAAGCAGTTCATTTCTCTTGCCTTGGATAACATCTCTGCTTCGATTCCAAAAGGGAAAATCATTGGAATCGTCGGACCCGACGGCTCTGGAAAAACAACGCTCATCCGCCTCATGGCTGGTCTTTTAAAACCGACGGCCGGATCGATCACAATTGAGGGATACGACACCATCAAAGATGCAGAGAAGATCCATTTTCTAACAGGCTATATGCCGCAGCGTTTTGGCCTCTATGAAGACCTTACCGTCCTGCAAAACCTGAACCTTTATGCCGATCTTCGGGGTGTGATAGGAGAAGAAAGGAAACAGACGTTCGAAAAGCTTTTACACTTCACAGGGCTAGCCCCCTTTACGGACCGTTTTGCAAAGGCTCTTTCCGGCGGGATGAAACAAAAACTGGGCCTTGCCTGTGCGCTGATCAAAAAGCCGGCGCTTCTTCTTTTAGATGAGCCGAGTGTAGGCGTAGATCCCATTTCTAGACGCGAGCTCTGGACCATGGTTCACAATTTGATTGAAGAGGGGATTTCAGTTGTATGGAGCACGGCTTATTTGGATGAAGCAGAGCGGTGCAATACCGTTCTTTTACTGAACGAAGGCAAGCTTTGCTTTTTTGGCGACCCACAAGAGCTCACAAAGCGCGCTGCCCACCGCACTTTTAAAGTCGTTGGCATTCAGGGCGACATAAGAAAACTTCTCTTTGATGTCTTGAAAGACAAAAGCGTCATGGACGGCATCATCCAAGGGCGCGACTTGCGGATTGTCATCAGAGAAAATGCATCTCCTCCTCAAGGACTGCATCTAGAACCGACCCCTCCTCGTTTTGAAGATGGATTTATGGATATTTTAGGAGGAGGCCCCGGCGGCTTTTCAGAGCTTGCAAACAAAGCGCCTCTTGTAGAAGACGGCGTCCACACCGTCATTGTTGCAGAAAAACTGACAAAAAAATTCGGAACATTTACTGCAGCAGAAAATATATCCCTCCAAGTTAAAAAAGGGGAAATCTTTGGACTGCTCGGACCTAATGGCGCAGGAAAAACAACCACCTTTAAAATGCTCTGCGGACTTCTAAAACCGACTTCGGGACAAGCCTCTGTAAATGGCGTTGACCTACTCAAAGCCCCCAGCGTCGCAAGATCCCATATCGGCTACATGGCGCAAAAATTTTCCCTCTATGGAAACTTGAGTGTTTTTCAAAACCTCGCTTTCTTCGCAGGCATCTACAACCTTTCCAACCACGAAAAAAAAATCGCCATCCAAGAAATGATCGAAGTATTCAGCCTTCAGCCCTACCTTAATGAAAGTGCCGACTCCCTCCCTTTAGGGTTTAAGCAGCGGCTTGCGCTCGCCTGCGCAAACATGCACCATCCATCCGTATTATTTCTTGATGAACCAACCTCCGGCGTCGACCCTATAACGCGGCGGGAATTTTGGAACCACATCAACGGCCTGGTCGGTAAAGGCGTCACCATCATGGTCACCACGCACTTCATGGATGAAGCCGAATACTGCGACCGGATAGCACTTATCTACCGCGGTAAAATCATCAACATGGACACGCCGGATGCCCTCAAAGACAAAGTCAATGCTCTAACTCTCGAAGACGCCTTCATTAAAATGATCGAGGATTATGACAGGAGATAGAGTAAGACGTCTGCATGCCCTCATCACAAAAGAGTTTCTCCAGATTATCCGCGACCCTAGCGCTCT
>JBGPMV010000109.1:0-4981 GCA_041487155.1 Rhabdochlamydiaceae bacterium | reverse complement strand
TTCCGGCATCGATGTGAGCCATGATCCCGATATTACGGACATCTTTTAAGGTATCTGTTTCAGGGCGTTTACTTGTTTGATTGCTCATGTGCTTTTAACCCTTACCATTTGTAGTGGGCAAAAGCTTTGTTTGCCTCTGCCATTTTATGTGTATCATCTTTCTTCTTAATCGCAGAACCTTGATTGTTGAAAGCGTCTGCAAGCTCTTGGGAAAGTCCGTCTTCCATAGTACGGCCTACTTTTTCTTGAGCGTATTTGATGATCCATGACATTGCCATGGCAGCTCTACGATCGGAAGGAATTTCAACAGGAACTTGATAGGTTGCTCCCCCGATACGGCGGGATTTAACTTCAAGAGTGGGTTTTGCATTTTCAAGCGCTTGTTCAAAAGCGGCTAAAGGATCTTCGGATTTTACTTTTTTCGCGAATTGCGTCAAAGCGTTGTAAACGATTCTTCGGGCAGTCGACTTTTTGCCGCAGATCATAACTTTGTTAATAAACTTTGCCAGCACTAAGCTGTTAAATATTGGATCGGGTTCAATCATGCGCTTTACAGCGCGTCTTCTACGTGACATGATAATTTCCTTATAATTTTCATTTTCTTCACTGAGCCCTCAATTAAGAGTAGCAAGCTTGATCTCTCAAGCTAGAATGACCTTTAGAGATCATTCCCAATTACTGGTATGAGCTAAAGGCTATTTAGGCCTTTTAGCTCCGTATTTGGATCGGCTTTGTTTGCGATCTTTCACCGCAGCGCAATCCAATGATCCTCGAACGATATGGTAACGAACCCCTGGGAGGTCTTTTACACGTCCGCCACGCACAAGAACGATACTATGTTCTTGGAGGTTGTGTCCTTCTCCGCCAATATAAGCGATCACTTCTTGACCGTTGGAGAGACGGACCCAAGCCACTTTTCGAAGGGCAGAGTTCGGTTTCTTTGGAGTTTTAGTCTTTACTTGTAAGCAAACACCCCGTTTTTGAGGGCATTGCTGAAGTGCAGGAGACTTACGACGCTTTGCTTTACGTCCGCGTCCTGTTTTGACTAATTGGTTAATTGTCGGCATCACTATTCCTTAAATTCAACATTAAAAAGGGACCCCTTCCAGGTAAAACATGGAAGAGCTCTTTTTCAGTGACGACTATAGCTTAGGCGGAGATTTTTTGCAAAATGATTGGTAGAATATCTAAGTTAAGCTATTTTTTTAGTGATCTGGACAGACAATAAATTTTTTTGAGGTGCAATTTAATTCCTCCCCTGTATTTTAGTAGGCAAGGTAAATATGAAATCCAAGAGTCGATTTTTTGCATTTTTCTTTGTGTGCATTCCTGCCTTTCTTGCAGCGGCGACCCATCAGCTTAAGCTGGCAGATGTCCGCAACTCCATGGAAGAGATGTTCACCTACCATGTCGAAATCCGCGAGATGACGCCTCTTGTCGTCAAACGGGCTTTTAAAAATTATGTCGAGCAGTTCGATCCGCAAAGAATTTATTTTACTTACGCTGAAGTTAAGCCTTTTTTTGAAATCAACTCTTCTCAAATTGAGCATGTAATTAATCATTACTATACAGATGAGTACCCTGAATTCGGGGTTCTTAACCGATCGATGGGCCAAGCAGTTAGCCGGGCAAGAGTCTGGCGTCAAGAGTTCTATGCCGACTTTATAAAGGAGGGCGATGCGCTAGTAACAGCATTTCCCGAGGATCAACCGACCCAATACGCCTCAAGTAGAGACATTCTTCGAAAACGAGTGAGGGCTCAGCTTTTACATCTGTTTAAACTAGAAAATCGCTCAAAAGATCCTAATTTTTGGACGGACGACAGGCGTCAAAAAATCTGCAACCTCTATGAGAAACGTTTTTCTCACTATGAGTCGAAGTATGTTGCGACAGAAGCTGCAAACGAACATTTTTTTTCGATGCATATTCTGAAATCGATGGCGCGCAGCCTCGATGCGCATACGGCTTACTTCAGCCCGCAGGAGGCGTACGAAATGCGCGCTTCCCTGGAAAAACAATTTGAAGGGGTCGGTGTTGCTTTCCGCGAAGGTCTAGAGGGAATTGAAGTTGCTGACCTGATCAAGGGCGGCTCTGCCGAGAAGTCAGGCCAGGTGCATATTGGTGATTTTCTCGTTGAAATCGATGGACAGCCTGTAACTGGCGGCAGCTACCAAGAAATCCTCGACTTGTTGAAAGGGGATGGCAAAAAACAAGTTGTCTTAGGGCTCAAACGGCTGGAGGGAACTTCCGAATCGTTTATCCAAGTCAGCTTAAAACGAGAAAAAATCATTCTCGATGATGAGCGCGTGCAGTTTTCAACGGAACCTTTTGCCGATGGCGTTATTGGGAAGCTCATGCTGCCGTCATTTTATGAAAGTTCCGAAGCCCCGAGCTGCGAAGCCGATATTCGAGAAGCTCTCCGTCAAATGAAAAAGCGAGGCACCGTCTATGGCCTTGTCTTCGATATGCGCGACAACTTGGGAGGTTTTTTAAGCCAAGCGGTTAAAGTCTCCGGCATTTTCATGACAAGCGGCGTTGTAGTTGTCTCAAAATATGCCCAAGGAGAAATCCAGTATCTGCGAAGCGTCGACCCGCGTCTTTACTACGACGGTCCTCTCGTGATTTTAACTTCTAAAATGTCAGCTTCAGCCGCCGAGATTGTTGCCCAAGCGCTTCAAGATTACGGAATCGGGCTTGTAGTCGGCGACCCGCGCACTTATGGGAAAGGATCGATTCAATATCAAACTGTGACAGATCCTTCGGCTCTATCGTACTTTAAAGTCACTGTCGGAAGGTACTACACGGTTTCTGGACGCTCCACGCAAATCGAAGGCGTTCTTGCCGACATTCATGTTCCGACAGCTTATGCACCCTATAACATCGGGGAGCGGTACTTAGAATACGCTCTTAAAAACGATCAGATCGCGCCGGCCTATAATGATCTGCTTACCGATATTCAAGGATCGACCAAACTTTGGTTTCAAAAAAACTACCTCCCCTACCTGCAAAAGAAACAGTCACAGTGGGTCCAAATGCTTCCGGCTCTTAAAAAGAATAGCCAATACCGCATCGACCACAATCCTAACTTCCAACTCTTCTTAAAACACATGGATGAGGCGAGTATCGATATCGGCATGAACGACCTTCAAATGCAAGAAGCTGTCAATATCGTCAAAGACATGATAAGCTTAAATCATGACCATGCATCAAATAATCCTGGGCGTTGACCCGGGCACCGTCGTTACCGGGTATGGGCTCATCCGAGCAGACGGCCGCAATTGGCAGCCGGTTGATTTTGGTGCAATCCGTCCTCCTCGCACCGCCAAAACAGCGGAGCGGTATCTTGTCATTTTCGAGGCCATCGAACATCTCATCGCACTCCACAAACCGGATGCTGTTGCAGTAGAAACGCAATTCGTTTATAAAAATGTGCAAAGCGCGCTGAAACTTGGCATGGCACGTGCAGCAGTGATGATTGCAGCTGCAAAATGCAAGGTAGATGTGTTTGAATATGCGCCCAGGAAAGCAAAACTCGCTGTCGTCGGCACCGGCTCTGCCAGCAAAAACCAAGTCCAGCACATGGTTCAGATGCAGCTGAAGCTGCCCAAGCCTCCTGAGCCGCATGACGCAGCGGATGCTCTTGCACTTGCCATCTGCCATGCTTATTACAAGGATATTAAATGTTTGAATACTTTCGCGGTAAATTAGTCCAATCGACGCCCACCAAAGCAGTGCTAGACATCGGCGGCATTGGATACGCCATCCAGATTTCTCTAAAAACCTATCAGAGGCTTCCCCAAATCGGCACCGAGATGCTGATCTATGTGGCGCCTGTCATCCGCGAGGACGACCACACTCTTTACGGCTTTTTGACGATCGAAGAAAAAAACCTTTTCTATCACCTCACAAGCGTCAGCGGCGTGGGGCCCAAAACCGCTGTTGGAATCCTCGGGCATGTCGATGTCGCCGATTTTCAGCTGGCTGTGTTGCAAGGAAATGCCGCGCTCCTCTCAAAAGTCCCCGGAATCGGCAAAAAAACGGCCGAGCGGCTTGTCATGGAGCTTAAAGATAAGTTCCAGTCGGGTATGCAAACAACCTCAAATTCAAATATCTCCTTGTCAAACGGTTCTCTTGCCTCCGATGCGATTTCAGCTCTTATTAATCTAGGATACCACCCTCTTGAAGCTCAGAAACGAGTGAAAAGAATTCAAGACCAAGATTCTAAAGAGCTTACATTATCCGAGCTCATCTCGAGCGCTCTCAGATCAGATTAAAACGTCAACCGAGTTGACTCAAACCGATATATAAGCCTATAATTTTTGTTCTATGATTAAGTATTTTCTTCTATTTTGTTTAGCTTGCATGCCTGTTATTGCTGGGAAACGAATCGAATGTATTGGACCAAGCGATACGAATCAACTAACCCAAGCTTTAAAATCACATCATATTCCCGTGGAAGTCATCAGGGCTGATTGGGAAATCCTTGGAGAAAGTTTTAAAAAAGATAATAGTCGCTGGGGAAAGCTGAAGAGGAAGCTATTTGGCGGCACACCGATTACGTTAGATCCTGATATCGAGAAAATCGTCTTTATGAATACACCTCCTTCCCTCTATCGAGATTATTACATAAAAAATTTTCCGGCAGACAAACTGGTGCTATTCATGTGGGAGCCCCTCATGCATGGCCGAAAAATGTACCACAAGAATCTTCATGCTTGTATGAGCCGTGTCTACACGTGGGATGATGATCTTGTCGATAACATCCATTATTTTAAGTTTTACTATCCAGCTCTCACTCCTAGGGTCGCAAGCATTCCATCTTTTGAAGAGAAAAAGTTTTGTACGATGATATCGGGATATCATGGGAGTAAGAAATTCCCTACAAAATACCCCAATGAGCTCTACTCCGAACGAAGAAAAACGGCAGCTTTCTTTGACCGAATAGGAGAGACTGGGTTTGATCTGTACGGCAGGGGGTGGG
>JBGPMV010000108.1:0-5103 GCA_041487155.1 Rhabdochlamydiaceae bacterium | reverse complement strand
CGGAAAAGGCGTCTTAAAAGCGATCTCCCACGTTAATAACAATCTTGCAAAACTGCTGAAAGGGTTTTCGATCTTTGATCAGAAAAAAATCGATCAAGCCATGATCGACTGCGATGGAACACCCAACAAATCACGTCTTGGCGCCAATGCAATCTTAGGCGTCTCCCTTGCAGTAGCCCATGCCGCCGCTGCCGCAAAAAAAATTCCTCTTTATCGCTACCTCGGAAATGGCAGCCAGCTTCCCGTCCCTTTGATGAACGTGATTAACGGCGGCGCGCATGCCGATAATCCGCTGGAGTTTCAGGAATTCATGATCAGACCCTCGGGCGCTCCCAGCTTCTCTGAAGCCGTTCGCTGGGGAGCCGAAGTGTTTCATGTTCTAAAAAAACTTCTGAAAGACAACGGCCAAGTGACCTCCGTCGGCGATGAAGGCGGCTTTGCGCCCCAAATTGAATCGCATGAAAAAGTCCTTGACTTCCTCATGAAAGCCATTGAAAAAGCAGGTTATAAACCGGGGAAAGAAATCTCGATTGCACTCGATTGCGCCGCCTCCGAATATTATGACGCCTCTTCTAAAACCTACCTAGGGCTCTCTCCCTCCGACTACATCGCCTACCTTGAAAAACTCTGCCGCAGCTATCCAATTACCTCCATTGAAGACCCCCTCGATCAAAATGATTGGGAGCATTGGAAGATTCTCTCCTCCAAACTTTCCATCCAAATCGTCGGCGATGATCTCTTTGTTACTAGCCCTCGCTTGCTCCAAAAAGGAATCGATCAAAAATCTGCAAACGCCATCTTAATCAAACCGAATCAAATCGGAACGCTCACTGAAACCCTTGAAACCATCGACCTTGCAAGAAAAGCCCATTTTGGAATCGTTATCTCTCACAGATCTGGAGAAACCGAAGATACTACCATTGCAGATCTCTCCGTTGCCGTCTCTGCCGGCCAAATCAAAACCGGCTCCCTTTCCCGCAGCGACCGCGTAGCAAAATACAACCGCCTCCTCGAAATCGAAGACGAACTTGCCCCAAAAACGGGTTAAAAGTGGAAAGTATAACTTACAACCGTTCTGAAGTGGATGCCAGATCGGCAATCTCCTGCGGAGAGAGACCTGTCATGTTTTGGATTTGTTCAGGACTCATTCCCTGAATTAGCATGTTTTGCGCAAATTGAATAGATGCCTGTTTGGCTCCTTCTGCTTTTCCTTTCTCGATGCCCTCTGCTAGGCCCTCAGCTTTTCCTTTCGTAAGACCTTCTGCTAAGCCCTCGGCTTTTCCCTCAGCTTTTTTCTGATTTATGATCGACAGTGCATCTCTTTCCCTTTTAACAGCTTGTTCATAAACGTCTAGGTCATCGGGAGTCCAGGCATATTGGTTAAGAGCTTCGTAGGCCTTTCCGATCACCGGGTCTTTACCGATGATCGTATTTAACTCAGACTCGGCGGTACGAGAGGCAAATTTAAAGAAGTAGGCCCATTTTTCTACGATAGTTGTAAGTTCGTTGAACTTTTTCTTGAACTTGGGCAGTTCTAGGAAGCAAAAATAAAAATCTTTGAGATCATGAGCGTACGTTTTCTTATCCAGGATTACATGATCGGATTTATACTCGAGCTTATCTTCGAACATCACAAAGTTTGTGATCGCTAAGAAGATAATTTCTTTCAGGTTATGATAAGCTTCGCCTTGAGCCATTTGACTAGAGTAGGCTCTAGAAGCATAGTACTGGGCTCTTTTGACAAAAGCTTCAGAATTGGCCACCTGCATTTCGACAATATATTTTCTTCCCTCTTGGTCCAAGCAAAGTATGTCGACAATACTCTGTTTAGCAAAAGCAATTTCAGGGTCCTGAATGGTCTTAAGAAACTCAACGTTCTCAATAACTGCATTGTCTTTAAATTCGATCATGTCATTGAGAAAATGAATCAAGATCTCTTTGTGCTTTTGCGTTCCAAAGATCTTTTTGAAGGCAAAGTCGTTCTTGGGATCCAGAAATTTGCTGAGCATAAGTTTCTCCAGTCAACTTGAGAATAACAAAACAGATTTCAAAATTCTATGGTTTTTTAATCTTTGATACTGATTGACTAGAAAACATGAGAACCTCTATTTGATATTAAGATGAAGCGACGTCATCCGCTGAACTATGTTTATTTTGGAGCGCTTTTTATCGCGCTTGCTCTTTTGCATGTGTTTCATGTGAATTTAGTCGAGCAAGGAACAGCTTTAAATCGGCTGTTTTATATGATCTACGCCGTCGGGCAGTGTCTCTTTGAAGTTGCAGCTCTCGTTCTGATTGTCGCCTGGGCCGGCGAAAAATTTCCAGCCTTTGTTAAAAGCCTCTTCATTATCTTCACCTTTGTCTTATTTTTGATGCATCTGATTGATTTTCCACTCATGCGCATCATGGATATGTCGATTTGGTATAGCTTCGGAATCGTTTTTGCAGAGAGTTTTGAAAACTTCATCGAACTTCTCAAAGCCAGTAATATCCAGCTGATGTCGTGGCTTCTCATGGGGGCAGGAGTTGCCGCTATGATTGCCCTCGGCTTTTGGTTATTTCGCATCTCAGAGCGCCTCTCCTCAAAAAAGCCTTTCTATTTTTCTTACGCAGCTGCATCGCTCGTCATTTTTTCTGTGTTTTCCATCCTCACTCTTTTTGATTACAAAGCTAACTCGATTGCCAGCGCTGAAAAAGACGCTCCTTTCTTAAAGGCGCTCCCCTGGAAAACAACTCTTTTAACAACCAGCTATCCCTCATGGAATCTCCCGGCTCCTCTACCTCCAAAGCCTACCCAGGCATGGTACCTGGACACGCTTGAAAATCTCGAAGTAAAGCCGCTGCATAAACCCAACATCTATCTCTTCATTGCCGAAAGCATCCGCGAAGATTTTATCACGGATGAGATTGCCCCGACGCTGTCTCAATTTAGAAAAGATGGAATCTCTTTTCCTCAGGCGATTTCAGGGGCTAATGCTACACCGCTTTCGTGGTTTTCAATTTTTCATGGGATCTATCCTTTTTCTTGGAAAGACCGCCAGCTAAAAAATTGGTCTATGGGAAGCCTTCCTCTGCAGCTCTTAAAAAAAGCAGGCTATCAGATTCATGTACTTTCAGCATCACGTCTCAATTTTTATCAAATGGATCAGATCTTGTTTGGAAAAGATAAGACGATTGCAGACGACTTTCTAGTTTTAGCAGATGACGCGCATGAAAACCACGTTTTTGACGCTCAGTGCATCGACCGCCTTATTCAAAAAATGACCGCTGCGGAAGACGGCCATCTTTTCGTCGTTTTCTTAGAAGGAACCCATTTTGATTATAGCTGGCCTAAGCACCTCAACCTCCCGTTAAGACCGTTTTCTAAAGCCATTGATTACCTGCGCCTGACTTATTCCAAAGAAGATCTAGAGGGGATAAAAAATCGATACCGCCATGCTATTTACCATATCGATGAACAGTTTAATCGGTTTTTAACAGCTCTAAAATCTCATCCTCGCCAAGATGATGCCGTCGTTGTCTTTACAAGCGACCATGGAGAAGAGTTCTTCGAAGAGGGTCGGATTTTTCACGCCTCCAACTTAAACCGAGCTCAAACCCGCGTTCCGCTCTACTACCGGATTCCCCATCAAATAGTTACCTCTACTCTCACTTCCCATCTCGATATTTTTCCCACTCTTTTAGACCATGTGTTTGGAAAAGTGCCCCCTTGGTTTGATGGAGAGTCGATTTTAAGAACAAGACAAAAGCCGTTCGCCATTTCAACCCGCTACAACGCTAGCAGAGCCCCTTACGAGTTTCTGATTACAACAGAAGATGAGCTGCTCGTCTCCCGGTTTGCAAAAAGAGCAGATATACGGCACTCCAAAACACTTGAAATTGTTTCCAGAAAAGATCAACAAGGACAAATGCTCGATGCCTCTTCAGATCAAGCATTCGAAAAGTACCGAGAGATTCTTCAGAGTCTTTTTTCAGAACACTAATTGTTTAGCATGATGAGGTATTTGACCAGCGCTTCCCACTTTTTGTTGTTGATATACATGCGGACTTGGTCGGGATTTGCCTTGAGGGTCAAACTGAACCCCTGGATGTACATCTGGAGGTTGCCCCGGTTGTACTCCTCATTCATCCTCTTAGAAAAATCGCTGATAAAGCTTTTCCACTTTAAGTAACTATCCATGATCTCGGCAACACATTGTTTGGTGTAGGGGTCTGTAAACATGGCAGCTATCGAACGTAAAGGATGGATGTGGAGGAGCTGGAGTCTTTTCTTTTCAAGGTCGGACCGTTTGAATCCAAGCATGATGGAAGCGGTTTCTGCAACGGTTTGAACTACACTCCTGATCAATTTTTGTTCTTCATCTGTGATGAGCAGTTGCGAGAACGCTTCTCTTGCTTCATCCAAAACAAACTTATCAGGCTGTTCGGGTATAAACTCAAGGTTATCGCTCACAAAATCCCCAAGAGTTGTCTGAACTGCTGCCGCAGAAATAGGCGCTGTGTCGGGATAACGGATCACAACTTGGCGCGTCTCATCCTTAAAGGAGTTTTTCAGCATTTCGGCAATATCCCCCATAGAAATCTCAGGGATCATGTGAAAAGAAAGCGTCATAAAAGAGGTGTAATCCGAGCAAGGAAGAGAGGCTGCAAGGTGCGATGCACAATAATCGGCAAGCGTTTGTTCGCTTGGATTTGCGCTGTAAAACCTCTTCAAGTGCTTGATTAGCTGAGATTTGGAATCTGCAAGCTCGCTATCTGTAAACCCTTTTGCTTTTAACACTTGGATCGCTGTTAGAAAGCTCTTTAAAAGATTTTTTTCTTTCAGGTTTTTTTGGATGCCATGCCCTACGGTTGTATAAGCAGGAAGCATGTATTTTGATTCGCCGGGAGCAATCCATTTTCCACTGGCGTCCGTTGCAGCCTTCTTAAATCGGTTTTCAGCCATCGCTTGGATGAGATAAAACACCCACAACTTTTTTAGATCTTCATCTGTTCTAACATTGAATAAGGTTGTAGGATAGCTCAGTAGAACATCAAATTCATTGGTGTCTGCTGTAGAAATCAGCTGGATAGCCTCTTCGCTATTTCTATTTTTGATCTCGG
>JBGPMV010000107.1:0-5178 GCA_041487155.1 Rhabdochlamydiaceae bacterium | reverse complement strand
GCGATAAACCTGAATTTTTGATTGAGCGGTTAGGCCTAACTAAGAGTGCCCGATAGAAAAAATCCTAGAACCAGAATCTTTTGTGGAACACCGAGCTCATAACCAGCTATGCATTTTCTAGAGGTTGAATGAATTCAATCGGCACGCCATTTTCTTCGATGAAAGCCATCTGGTAGCCTTGGAAAAGGGTGGATTTCAAAAGGAGCTTTTTGCCGTGGACGGCTTTCTGTAGGTCCTTGACTAGGAAGCAGACATGGGAAACTGTTTGGATAAGGGAGTGAAAAGGCGTGTCTTTTTCGAAAAAGATCCATTCGATGCGGTAAGGGTCTTTCTCGTAGTCGGAACACCAGACTTTAAATTCAGGATAATAGATCATCCCTTTGCTCTTTTGCTTTACCGGGACACCAAAGTGATCATACTTATATTCCATGAGATTGTCATACAGGAAAAGAGCGGGCTTTTCAAGGGGCGTTGTTATTGGCTTGCCGGCGCTGGCAAAGAGATTCGGGGTTGTTAAGTAATTTCTTTAATTGTATGTTCCCAAGTAGAGATGGACGAAACTAAAGCTGCTTTTTTCCGCGAGAAGCGGAAGATTTATTATATTGCCTTCCTTTTGATGGCGGTCTTGGTGGGCATTTTTTGGTTTTGGAGGGTCTATTTTTACCCTTTTGAATCGACAGACGATGCTATGATCGGGGCTGTCGATATGTCTATTAGTCCTGTGGTCGCAGGACAGATTGTTCAGATGCAAGTTGAGGAAGGGGCGGCAGTTGAGAAGGGTGATTTGCTTTTCGTAATGGACGATACTCTTCTGCGGTTTCAGCGGGAAAAGGCGCTTGCGTCACTGGGGCATGCGCAGGATGAGGTGAAGCTGCAGCAACTTCGGCGTGATCTGGCAAGAGATGACTTTTTGAGGGCTAGGACGGAGTTTTTGGCGGGGATCATTTCAGTTGAAATGATCAATCTTGCGGAGAAGAATCTTGAAATGGCAGAGACAATGCTTCAATCGATTTTGTCGCTCGTTGAAGTGCAGGCGGCCGATCTTCGGATGGTGGAAAAACAGATAGAGCTTTCGCAGGTCAGGGCTCCTGCGGCGGGGGTTGTTGCGAAGGTGTGGCACTATGCCGGGGATGTGGTGGGTGCAGGGCAAACGACTTTGACGCTGATGGATCTTGTGAACGTATGGGTCGATGCAAATATTGAGGAGACGAAAATTTCAACGATCAAGGTGGGAGATCCTGTGATGCTTTCGTTTGATGCCTATCGGGATCTCGAAATAGAAGGGACGGTGGTTGTGGTGGGGGCGGCGGCGGCTTCTCAGTTTGCTTTGATTCCGGCTAATAATAGTTCCGGAAACTTTACAAAAGTTACGCAGCGTGTTCCACTTAGAATTTCTTTTGTGATTTCAGATGAAACTTCCAGGCTTTACCTTCGTCCGGGGATGTCAGTCAAAGTCAAGATTCGAGCTAGGTAAGCATGTTTGAGGGGCTTTTAAGACGGCGAGCCATTCAGATGTTTCCTTCGCTTTCTAGCGATCATCAAGCGTATCCGTGGTATGTTCTGATAACGGTGATGATGAGCACGTTCATGGTTGTTCTGGATGGAACCATTGTGAACGTGGCGATTCCGACGATCATGGCGGCTTTTGGAGAGACGATCAGCCAGGTTGTGTGGGTTTCAACGGCGTATTTGATTGCCCTTTCGATTGTGCTGGCCGTTTCGGGCTGGCTGACGGAGCACTATGGGGCCAAGCAAGCGTTTATGTCGGGTCTTGTGATCTTTGTTTTTAGCTCCTACCTCTGCGGAATTGCTTGGAATATCGAATCTCTTATTTTCTTCCGCGTGCTTCAAGGTTTTGGGGGTGGGATATTAACGCCGGTTGGAATGACCCTTTTTACAAGTGAGTTTCCTAAAGAATACCGAACAGTGCCGCTGGGGTTTTATTCGATTGCGATTGCTGCAGCGATTTCGCTGGGGCCTGCGGTGGGCGGCTATTTGATTCAGATGATCAGCTGGAAGTGGATTTTCTTCATCAACCTTCCGTTTGGAGTGGTGACTTTTTTATTTGCGTGGGTGGTGTTAAAACGAACCAAGCGGAAAGAAATCCATACGTTTGACAGCTGGGGGCTTATAACGCTTTCAACATTTTTAGTTTTGCTTTTTGTGGGGATTTCAAGCGGAAACGCTCCGTGGAATGCAGAGGGTTGGACGTCAGCGTTTACTCTGGTTTCATTTTTGATTTCAGGCATTTCGCTCATTTTGTTCCTCTACATCGAACTGTCGCACCCTTACCCTATTGTCGACTTAAGGATTTTTAAAGAACGCAACTTCCTTATGGGAAACATTGTTCTTTTCGTTTTTTCCTTCACGCTTTTTGGGTCGAGCTTTCTACTTCCCCTGTATCTGCAAAATGGACTGAACTACTCACAGATTCAGACAGGACTGGTCCTTCTCCCGCTGGGGCTTGCCCAGTGTGTTTTTGGGGGGCTCTCCGGCTGGCTCACCAAAAAAGTTCCTCCGATGTTTTTAGTTTTGTGCAGCATTGTGGTTCTTGCGGTGACGTATCACTTTAATAGTAAATTTAGCCTCTATACGTCAGAGTCAACGATGGTGTGGATTTTCATTGTCCGCGGTGCAGCGATGGGATTTTTGTTTGCGCCTCTTTTAGCGATTACCATGTCAAAGATTTCGGAAGAAAAACTTTCACAAGCCTCGGGCCTTTTTACGGTTCAGCGGCAGATCGGGGCTGGACTGGGTGTTGCAGTTTTTGAAACCATTTTCACCAATAGACAAGTCTATCACTCGTCAGCGATCGGCGGGGCGATAGATCCTTCGAGCCCGGCCTTTGAGCAGATCGCCCAAAGAGTTTCGCTAGTTGGAAAGACAAGCTTTGGAAGCTCTGTCATGGAAGCATTTGCCCAGGCGCAGCAGTTTATTTTTGAATTCGTCCGCGGTCAAATTTTTATTCAATCGATTGATGATTGCCTCCTCTTAGCAGGGATCATCACGTTTTTCAGCGCAATTCCCCTCTTTTTTCTCTCGCGCAAATAAGGTATGATTCTAGGTATGTTTTCGCCGGAGCAAATTAAAAAAGCAGCGCAAGCTCTATCTGAGCGGTATCGTATAGGGGAAACCCCCTACCTGCGGTCCATGGAAGATCGGCACGCCTATTTAGTGACGCGCCTGCCGGCCACGGAGGCGGCTCTTTCCCGTGTGTTTCAAGAGCTGAGAGGCGCTCAAATTTCATCTTATCTCGATATTGGGGCTGGCCCTGGCGGATCGTGGGACGTCGCAATAAATGCTTTTCCTATGATTCAAGAAGCCACTTTTGTGGAGCTCGATCGGGAATTTGTCAAAATTGGAAAAGCTCTGCACGCGGGAAAGCCGATTACATGGAACAATGAATCTGCCGGCAGTATGAATGTAAAGCCGCATGACATGGTCCTCTTTTCTTACTCGTGGGGCGAGATCAAAAATCTTTCTGTTTTGAGCCAGGCATGGGAAGCTGCGCAAAAATATCTGGTGATCATCGAGCCGGGAACGCCTCGAGGGTATCGTGCGATGCTTCAGGCGCGGGATGCGTTGATTGAAAAGGGCGGCGCTGTCTATGCGCCTTGTCCTCATAGCCGGAAGTGTCCCTGGGAGGGATCTAATGAGTGGTGCCATTTTGGAGTTCGGCTTGAAAGGTCAAGGGAACATCAGTGGGCCAAAGAGGGGTCTCGGGGGTTTGAGGACGAAAAATTTAGCTATGTCATTCTTTCTAAAGATGGTGTAAAACCTTTTTTTGGAAGAATGGTAAAAGATTCCTTGAGGCGTAAAGGGCACACGATCTTAACTTTATGTACTGAACGTGGAATTGAGCTTAAAACCGTTTCTAAAAAAGACAAAGAATATAAAAAAATTAACAAACTAAAATGGGGGGATATTGTATAATAAATGCATGCCATTCGATCTGCCCATTATCCGGCTTGCTGCTCAACCAACAACGTACGTAAAAGTTGATGGGTGGGAGGTCTTAATTCAAAAAATTCCTAAACAAGAGCTTTGGAAAATTTCTACTCCTATTTTGAAAGGACGTGGCGAATTTCCTAAAGAGACCTTTGACTGCTTGAGAATAGTTCAGCAGATGAATTGGGGAAATGAAGGAATGCTCGAAATCGATGCGCTTGTAGGGACGATTCACTGGACTCACGAAGTTCGTCCTGAAGATTTTAGCACGGCGCTTCCCCGCTTTCTGAGGCACGCTCAAGAATGGTCTGAAATTCTTGAAGAAGAATTAGTTTCTAAATAACTTCCGCAATTTTTTTCTTTTTAGATCCTATCGCAAAGAAGAGTCGGCTTGCCAAAATAAAGAGCGGGCTGAAGAGGACGGTGGCCAACGGAGTCAGCGTCAGCAAGACTCCGGCCAGTAGAGGTCCTAAAATTTTGGCGATCGCTTGGGTGGATTGATGAAGCCCCATGACTTTTCCATTGTCGTGCGCTGAAGCATAATCGGAGACGAGCGTTGTCAGCGACGGGACCAGGGAAGCGTACGCAAAAGTAAAAAGCGGGACAATGAAGCAGATCATTGTATAGTTTTGCATGAGCGAGAGTACGAGAATGGAAAAGGCAAAGAGGAAAATAAAGCTGCGGAAAAATTTCTCCGATCTGGAATATTTATGAAGCCAGAGGATAAAGACGACATGCGAGAGAGCAAACCAGAGGCCGTACTGCGAGTAAATTTTGAAGACCTGGGTTTCATTGCATCCAATTTTCTCAATCAAAAAGACTTGAAACGTCTTGATAAAGAAATACCATCCAAAAAAGATCAGAAATTCTGCCCAGAGAAGCGCTTTGAGCGGTTTTTCGCACTTTAAAAAGTCTTTAAAGCGAACCTCGGTCCATTTAGGAACGGCGAGCTTTTCAGTGTCATGGGACCAAAATCGGAAGATCAATAAAAAGTTCAAAAATGAAAAGGCTGCACAGCCGACGAAAAGATAAAAGCAGGCTTGAAAAAGGTGATTTGAAAACGAGACGGCTTGCCCTGCAATCCAGGGTCCTAAGATAAATCCAACGCCGAGCATCAGGTGCGACATTGCAAAGAATTTCGACCGTTTTTCATCAATGCTGACATCTGAAATAATCGCATTGGTGGTCGAGAGGTTTACCCCTGTCAAGCCGGCAATAAAGTTTCCAATG
>JBGPMV010000106.1:0-5260 GCA_041487155.1 Rhabdochlamydiaceae bacterium | reverse complement strand
ATGCACGCGCCATCTTGACAAGTGGATCAAAGATCATAAGGGCGCTCCCGTCATGTGGAAGACGGGTCATTCACTCATCATTGCTAAAATGGAAGAGACAGGAGCAAAGCTTGCAGGGGAGCTGAGCGGCCATTTCTATTTCAAGGACCGATTTTCGGGGTTTGATGATGCGCTGTATGCTGCCGCGCGCTTTCTGGAGATCTTATCGGAGAGCCGTCAAAGTGCGGAAGAGATTTTTTCCTCTATTCCTAGCAGCATTAGTACTCCGGAGCTCAAAATAGACATGGCGGATGAAAAAAAATTTCCGTTTATGGAGAAGTTCAAAAACCTAGCTGTTTTCAAAGGCGGAAAAATGAATACGCTCGATGGAGTGCGCATCGATTTTGATTATGGTTTTGGTCTTGTGCGCGCCTCCAACACAACGCCTTCTCTGGTTCTGAGATTTGAAGCAGAGACGGCAGGGCAACTTAAAGAAATCCAAGAGATGTTCCGCAAGCAGCTTTTAGCAATTGAGCCGGGACTAAAACTCTCTTTTTAGCGTTGCACCATTTCGAGTGCGATCTTTTGTGAAATCGCAGAAGGCTTTCCCCAAAAAGTATTCCAAAGAACCGAAAATTTTCTGCTCCGTTTCCAAACACGGTGGAGGAAGACGCAGCTTGCCCGCACTTCGTTATATGCGAGGAAAATGAGGATGATGGAAATCACGCCGGTCACCAGGCAAAGAAAACACCAAGAACCGACGACTTTGCCCTGTAAAAAGACAAGAATCGCGCTTACAACGCCAAGGGGGATGACGTCGAGGCCAAAAAGGATCACAAGCCAGGGGCGGCTGTACCAGCGCCGAGTAGATCCGGCTAGTGCAAAAATGACATCTCCCAGATAGGCCAGGGCTCCTAAAATCGCATCGGGGATACCGATCCATGCAGTGATCTGCTTGGAGACATCGGAGTCTAAGACTTTCATGGTTTGGTCTTTAAAAATAGGGTCCCAGACGGTATCGATAATCCGCCACTGATAAAGCCCCATATAAATCGCAATGCCGGTTGCAATCGATGCAATGAAAACAACTTTTAACCTCTGGCTCCACTTGGAGGGATTGTTTTTCCACTGCTTAGGGATTGCTTTCATTTGAGGCCGTTGGTTTTGTACCACTGCTTAGGATCTTTTTTAAGACCCGCGATCATGAGCGGCAGCGTCGTTTTTAAAGAGTGTTTTGGTTCCCATCCCAAGAGCTTTTTTGCAAGCGATGTGTCGAGGGTGTAATTATCGTCTGCAAAATCGATCATCCACGGTTTAATAAAAGGGGGCGGCACAAAGGGGAGATGATTTTCAATAAAAGAGCCGATTTTCGCAATTGGTTTAGGAATTGAAAACGTCTTAAACTCTTTTCCGAAAAGAAGACGGCTAATCTCCCGTTGCAACTCATCATAACTCAAGGTCTCGGACTCTCCTAGTAGAAGCGTCACCACATCTAACAGCTGATTTCGCTTTTGGACGCAAAGCAAGATTGCATCGACTAAATCATCCATGTGCATAAAAGAGGATCCACACCGAATGTCTCCTGAAAAAAGATGGGCCTCGAGCTGTTTTTCATAGATGCGCTTGATCTGATTAGAAATTGGAATCGAGTGGCATGCATCATCATAGACACCGGCAATGCGCAAGATCACCGCAGGCATTTTTCCGCGCAGCTCATGGATCAGCTTTTCTGTAGCGACTTTAGAGCGAGGGTAGGCCCATTTAGGTACGACAGGACTTTTTTCGTTGATCTTGTCTCCCAGTTTGCACGGAGCATGCACGAGCATCGTGCTTGAGAAAATAAATTGTTCCACTTCAAAGGTGCTCAAGGCTTTTAAGAGCCTCTCGGTTCCGCGAACGGTGATCCGCTCGTAATTGTCATAGTTTTGATCTGAGAAGCTATAGTAAGCAGCCAAATGAATGACCGATGCAATCTTGTTTCCGTAGAAATGACGGATATGCCTGAAAGCTTGCTCTACGCTCTCATCCGATCCTAGATCAACCGGCACCAGCTCTTCATTTTCACAGGCATAGATGGCTTTGAGCAGCTCAAATCCCACCACGTGAAACTCCGATCCTAGTTTACGCACAACTTGGGTGCCGATCCGTCCGCACGATCCTGTGACAATTACAACCTTTTTTTCCATTAACCCCCATGCCCGCCCATCATGGTCTCAACGTAAAAGACACCGTTGCCATAAGCTCCTCCATGTTCTTTGATGAGCTCCATAACAGCTGCATACGTCTCCTGGCGCGCCCAATCCCGTTGCAGCTCGCATAAGACTTGCAGCCAGGTCACTGGAATCACTCCTGCTTGCGTCATCCGTTTGATCGCCATTTCATGGGCCTCCGTGCTAGAAGCGCCTGAAGCATCGATGACTGCATAAACTTCGTAGCCGGCTTGGAGCGCAGAAAGAGCTGGAAACGCCAAACAGACTTCTGTCCAAAGCGCTGCCATGACGATTTTTTTCCGTTTGGTCTTTTCTATCGCTGCGACAAAGTTTTTATCTTCCCAGGAGTTCATCGAGGTGCGATCGATCGGTTTTTGATTAGGAAAGACCGCTTGCAGCTGAGGAATCATCGGGCCGCTGAACGTCTTTGCAGCCACCGTTGTGAGCACTGTAGGCACTTTAAAAATTTTGGCAGTCTTTGCAAGACCGACCACATTGTTGATAATCGTTTGCCGATCGGTCGATTGAACTCCAAAAAACATCTGAGGCTCGTGATCGATTAAGGCAACGACGCAGTTCTGAGGCGTTAGTAATTCAAGGGATGGTTTGTTCATAATTTTTCTCCTTAAAACCACTGAATAACACTGAATTTAGGAAAAGACAATTAAAATATTTAATTGCTTGATTTTGAAGTAGATTCACGCTATGCTATGAGTCATGATAAAAAATGTTATTTTCGATGTGGGCGGAGTGCTATTAGAGTGGAATCCGCCGAAATTTTTAAAGGAGATGAACCTTCCATCCCATTTTAACGACGTGTTTGAGTCGCTGCTTTGGGCGATGCATGACGGAGGGCTCCTTACTAGGGAAGAGTTGATCGAAAAGCTGCCATCCCATATCGAAAAAGAGGTTTTCAATGACTGTATCCGGAGAATTGCTGGGAAGCTAGAGCCTATTGCCGAGATGATCCATCTTTTCTATAGGCTGCAAAGCGATGGGTATAAAGTCTACATTCTTTCAAATATGCCGAAGGAAATGCACCTGGATCTTGAGTTTTTGCACGATTTTTTTGGCCATGCAGACGGGAAGCTTTTTTCGTACCAGGTCAAAGCTATCAAGCCGCAGCCTCAGATCTACGAGGCCCTTCTAGCCGAGTATGAACTAGATCCTGAGGAGTCGGTCTTCATCGATGACAGGATCGATAATGTGTTTGCGGCAGAAAGGCTTAAAATCAAGGCAATTCATTGCCGCTCTCCGGAGCAGGTGAAAAGCGCTCTTTTTGAACACTTCTCATGAAACCTCGTCTCCAAGAGATCCTTACTTTAACGGTTCAGCGGCTGGGGATCCATGGAGAAGGGGTTGCCTCGCATGAGGGATTTACGATCTTCGTGGAAGGGGCACTGCCGCAAGAGCGTGTCAAGGCGCGGCTCTACGATGTCCGCAAAAATTACGGCAGAGCCCGTGTTCTTGAGTTCTTAGAAACCTCTCCCCACCGCGTCCGGCCTCCTTGTCCTGTCTTTGGAAGGTGCGGCGGATGCCAGATCATGCACCTGGATTACAGCCAGCAACTCGAAACCAAGAGGCAGCGGGTGATCGATGCCTTGGAGAGGATCGGCAAAATAAAGGCCGATGTGCAGCCGTGCGTCCCATCGCCTTCACCGTTTGCTTATCGGAACAAAATTCAGCTGCCGTATCAAGATTTTCACTTGGGGCTCTATGCATTTAACTCGCATGATTTGGTGGAAATTGAAAAATGTTACATCCACTGTCCATTGGGGGAGCAGGCCTTTTCTTGCATTAAAGCAATTTTAAAAAAATCTCCTATCCCGCATTTGAGGCATGTGCTGATTAAGACAGCTGTTCATACGGATCAAGTTTTGGTCATCTTGGTCACAGATGGGGATGCAGACGTGTCAAAACTGGGGCAGGAGATTAAAGCGTCGATGGGGCAGATCCGAGGCGTGGTCCAAAACATCAGGGAGGGTCTTGGTAATGTCATTTTGGGTAAAACGTATAGGGTTTTAGCAGGGGAGGGCAGCATCTTTGATACAATCTGCGGCCTGACTTTTAAAGTCTCTCCGGCCTCTTTCTTCCAAGTGAACCCTCCTCAGGCTGAAAACCTCTACCGGAAGGCTTTAGAGGTGTGCAATCTAAAGAGAGTCGAGACCGTGCTCGATGCCTACTGCGGGGTGGGAACTCTTTCCCTCCTTATGGCCCAAAAAGCAAAAAAAGTGGTGGGGGTCGAATCGGTTCCCGAAGCGATTTTGGATGCACAAGAAAATGGGCGCCTAAATCAGATTGAAAATGCCGAGTTTACCTGCGCGCTTGCAGAAGATTTTATCGGGAAGCTTTCTGAGGTTGATGTCGCGGTCCTCAACCCTCCGCGCAAGGGGTGCGAGCCGTCTTTTTTAAAAAACCTGATGGAGCTGCAGCCGAAACAAATCGTCTATATTTCCTGCGATCCAGCAACTTTAGCCAGAGATTTAGCGATCCTTCAAGGCGGCCATTATCGCATTCAAACGGTGCAGCCATTTGACATGTTTCCTCAGACGGTGCATGTAGAAACCTTGGTCAGCTTAGTCAATCATTGAGCGGACAAGAGCGCGGAGATTTTCCTCGAAAGGAGGCCGCTCTAGAGTCGATTTTGTTTTATCGGGATATTTGAGGATGGAGGGGATGAGCATTTGAAGCTGGCGGCTGTCTTTAAATGAGAGCCCAAGGCCATACTTTTCTATGAACGGAACATTAAACTCTTCCCAGGTCAAGTATCTGGCAGTCGATCGCTCGGTGTTATCCAGCAGCAGTTTTTTATCCAAATAAATCGCTTCGTTGACGGTGCAAGATCCCGTTTTTGTAATGATGAGATCTGAAACGGCCATCAGCTCAATCAAATTAGGAACATAACCTCGAACGTGCACCACAAGTCCTGACGGTAGAATAAAGGCGTTGTGATCAAGGGATCGCGCGCCCTGAGCATGAAGCATCTGGCACATTTTTTCTGCCATCTTAATATTGCTGCCTGTGCAGACATTGAGCTCGAGGTGGAGTCCATGCAGCCTTGGGTCTAGATT
>JBGPMV010000105.1:0-5282 GCA_041487155.1 Rhabdochlamydiaceae bacterium | reverse complement strand
GATTTTACCAGAAAGATACCGGGGCCTTATTTCTGAAAAGGGAGTGGAGTATGGAATTCCTCTAGACAAAGTCAAATTTGTCAAAGACACACAACAAGCAATCAGTTATAGCTATAAAGACCAAGACGGAAACACTCCCCATTGCAAAATGGATGATCCCATAAACGTTCCTGACTACGCATCTGAATTAAGGTATATTGCTGAAAACTTTGGAAATCTTCAGAACCACCCCATTTTTGCCCATATGACACGTCTTCCAGCATCTTGAATTTCCCAAATTTTCTGCTGGGGTTTTTCCAGACTCCATGAAACGCCTAGCTGCGTTGCGGTGCTTCATGAGTCCCACAAGGAGGCTGTATGAATCGGGCTGCCTCTCTTGCACTTTACATCAGCTTTCCTGGAGTAGGCCAACCCAAGAGGAAAATTTGGGAAATTCAAGCAGAATAAACTATTTCTAAAATCTAAATATCTGATGATCTAGTTTCTACCAAATCGCGGAACAACTTATTTGTTTTAGCTGATAAAGTTAACCCGTCATTTAGCGCGACAACATTAGAGGGTAGGTTGCTAGAAAAAGAAATCTCCCTAATTTTCACCCCTAAGGCTGACGCAACAGCAAATAATGGAAAACAGGAATGCCAATTATCAATTTTTTTTTCAATGCAATTTGTGACTAAAGATTTCACGTCCTTTTCTAAAGGAAACCGATCAACAAGCTTGCCAGACAAATTAGAAATTTGGGGATCATTTTCTAAAAAAGAGATTAACATTTTTTTATACTGAATAAACAATGCCTGCGCTTTTTCTTGATTAGACAGAGCCGTTAATATTGACTCATTATCAACAATAATTTGTTTAAAAATCAAGGAAGCTCCCGGAATGTTATAGTCATCATGAGCTA
This sequence comes from Rhabdochlamydiaceae bacterium, assembly GCA_041487155.1. Classification (GTDB taxonomy): domain Bacteria; phylum Chlamydiota; class Chlamydiia; order Chlamydiales; family Rhabdochlamydiaceae; genus PALSA-1444. The sequence goes on along the minus strand of JBGPMV010000105.1, from coordinate 4,381 downwards.
CTAGAAAAAAATGATCTGTTAATTCGATTATTTGCTCTGTTTCTGGAAAGAATTCAATAATATCTTTAAGGGGAATTTGGATATATTGAGAATTATCCCTTCCTACTTGTGTTCCATCCCTGTTTAAGACAGCTGTACTCATAACTCACCTCGCTGCCAGTGATTATACACTATAAGCTATATTGGAAAAAGTTTTTTGTAACTGAGCTCAGGGCGTTTTACAAAAAAATTCTGTCAAGCTAAATGGTTGATAATTAGGTGTTTATAGAACTTTTCTATCTAAATTTGGTTAAGATTGGAGAAAAATTTGAATATTTTCCCAAAAAAGAGTGGTTGTAAAGAGTTTTTTGTGGAAACGCCCTGATCTTATGTCGTTTTTATGTTAATTTTATCTTGTCTTTTGCAGCTTGAGTCCTTTAACATCGGCCTCCTGAAATTTTCATCGAGGAGGCAAGCCCATGACACTGCGACATCTATTGAGTTTTATATTCTGTACCATTTTTCTCAGCGCATCCGAAGTTTTACTCATCGGAGATGCTCTTGTAGACCATATTATTTTTGTCGATGACGACTATCTAAAAACGCTACCCGGCAAAAAAGGGGGATCGCAACTCGTTGAAGAATCTCTTCTTGAAAAAATCTTAGCAGAAAAAGGCAGCGGCTCCTGCATGGCGCCCGGAGGAAACGGAGTCAACGTCATGAAAGGACTTGCCCATCTAGGCCATCCGTGCCATGTGGTGAGTAAAATCGGGATGGATTCCATTGGCAATTTTTTCGCTGCTGCTATGACAGAGAAAGGTATTAAATCGTCGCTAACGCGCCTTCCCTGCCGAACAGGTCAGTGCGTTTGTTTAGTGACTCCTGATGGAGATCGTACGATGCGTACCTTTTTGGGAGCCTCCGTACAAAGCGCCGACCTAGGAATCACCTCGAAAACCTATGAAGGCGTGCGCCTCTTTCATCTGGAAGGGTACCAACTTCACAATGAGCCGTATGCTAAAAAGCTTGTGAGCGATGCAAAAAAAGCAGGCGCTAAAGTTTCTATGGACCTTGCTTGCTTTGAAGTGGTGCAAGCGCACCGGGATTTAATTTTAGAGCTCCTCAATGAAGTCGACATTCTTCTTTGCAATAAAGATGAAGCTGAAACTTTGATTGGACTTGGACCTAAAGAGGCGTGTGAATGGCTTGCAAAAAGGTGCAAGATAGCTATCGTTACGATGGGAAAAGATGGATGCTATGCAAAGGGCGATGGTGAACTCCTCTACCAACCGGCAATTGAAGCTGCCGTCCTAGATACAACGGGCGCCGGCGACTATTTTGCCAGCGGCGTGCTGCATGGCTATCTCCAAGGACGATCTCTAAAAGAGAGCATCCGATTCGGCGCAATCGTTGCATCGCATGTCATTTCTGTAGAAGGCGCAGAAATCCCGGAAGATCGTTGGGTGATCATTCAGCAAGAGGTCAGGTAAACACTTGCACGTCGTACTCTACGAGCCCCAGATCCCGCAAAACACAGGCAATATTGTCAGAACCTGTGCGTGCACAGGTTCTTCTCTCATCCTTGTTCCGCCGCTCGGCTTTAGCGTCACGGATCGGTGGCTTAAACGGGCAGGCCTCGATTACTGGGAAGGCGTGCGGGTCAGGCAAGAAGAGAATTTTGAACATTATCTTGAAAATCTTAAAACACCGTTTTACTTTTTTTCATCAAAAGCCACAAAATGTTACGCAACTATTGACTTCAGTCTAGACGATCATTTAATTTTCGGATCGGAGACAAAAGGACTTCCCGGAAGCTTTCGTGAGAAATGGCAGGATCGGTTTTATACCATCCCCATGAAAGAAGGGGTTCGATGCTTAAATTTATCGAACTCTGTTGCAATCGTGCTCTATGAAGCCTGGCGTCAAAATAGCTTTACATGATTACATTTTTTAAACGCTCGCTCTCTTTACAAATGCTCATCGCTGCGCTTGCGGGCATTTTCGTCGGCCTTCTTCTAGGCGATTTGTGTTCTGTTTTTATTCCGTGGGAAAATGCCTACATCATGATCTTGAAAATTACAACAATCCCCTATCTGATTTGCGCGGTCATGCACGGTATTGGAAAGATGGGGTATTCAGCGGCAAAAAATATTCTGCACAAAGGTCTGTTTTTTATCGGCTGCATGTGGGCGATTAATATCATCTCCATTTACACCATCGTCTATCTCTTTCCTCAAAATCATGGAATGACCTTCTCCGCATATAGCAGCGCCCAGCCCAGCACCATCAATTTTGCAGAGCTTCTCATCCCCGCAAACATTTTTTCCGCTCTTTCTGGCAACATCATTCCGGCAGTTGTCGTCTTTGGACTCTTGATTGGAATTTCGCTCATGCATCTCAAAGATAAACAGCCGTTCATGGGCGTTCTTGATACGTTGGTGGACTCTCTTACAAAAATTACAGGATGGATCAGCCGCATCACCCCGATCGGAACCTTTTTAATCATCGCCGATCGCGTCGGAACCTTGCAGATGACAACCTTCAAACAGATTGGGACCTATTTGATTCTTTATATCTTAGGAATTTCCATTTTGGTTTTTTGGATAGTCCCGCGCATTGTCGGAATGCTGACTGCCATTCCCGCAAAACAGTGGCTCAAATCTTTAAGTCCCCTCATGATCGTGGCGTTTACGACCAATTTGGTGATTGTAACACTTCCTTTCTTGATCGAGCTAATTAAACGAGAAATCGCTCACTATTATCCTAAAGAGGAGTCGCACCGCGATGAATCCATGGGCGATCAAATCCAAGGAATCGTGACGGTAACTTTTAACTTGCCGCTCGGCTCTCTCTTCATTGCCGTCTTTGTCTTTTTTGTCTCCACGTTTTATCACATTCATCTTTCAGGAGAATCTCAACTGCAGCTCTTTATGACCACTTTTCTAACGAGCTTGGGCGCCATCGGGCTCGGATCGTGGATCAACTCGCTGAACTTTCTTCTAGATACGCTCGGACTTCCTTTAGCCGCTATCGACACCTATCTCGCAACGCTTCCGTTCACAGCAGGTTTTCAGTCGCTGGTCTCTGTCATGGAGGTAGCAAGCCTTTCGCTTGTGATCGCGCTCAGCTGCCACGGATTCTTAAAGTGGGACTGGAAAAAAGTTTTCAAACAGACCGTTGCGATCCTCATCCCTGTCTTTGCGTTTATCGTCCTTTTCAAAAATTGGATCCACCTTCCTCCCATTGCAAATCCCTCCAAAGGGATCTATGAAATGTCGATTGCACAACCGATCAAAGTCAAAGTCTACGGAAAGAGTGATCCGCTTCCCGCTCCGAGATCGGGAGAGCCTCTTGACCGGATTTTATCATCGCACGTGCTTCGCGTAGGGTACAACCCTGAATCGATCCCCTTCTGCTTCCCCAACGTCCAAGGAGAACTTGTCGGCTACGACATGGCCTTTGCCTATACCCTTGCAAAAGATCTCCAGTGCAATCTGGAACTCATCCCGATGACTCTCTCTCGATTTACCGATGAGCTCAGCCAAGGGCTCTATGATATTGCCATGTCCTCTGTCACCATCAATGAAGAACGGCTCCGAAAAAGCGCTTTTTCAAAACCGTATCTTGAATCGCGTGTTGCATTCCTCATGAAAAAGAAATTCAAGAAAACATACACCTCCCTTGCACATATCATCCAAGATCCACGCGTCCGAATCGTTGTAAAGCGCGGAACAGCATACGAGCAGCTGGCAAAAATATTGATGCCAGAATCAAAAATCATCGTTGTCGATAACTACCACGATTATATCAGAGATTTTCCAGATGACATCTTACTCCGCGGCGAATACCAGCAAATATCTTGGAGCCTCTCCCATCCCGGTTATACTGTGGTATTCCCCGAACCCGGGATCGGAAAAGACCTCTTTGGATATGCAACTGCCCAAGATGCTGATAAGTTCCTCCACTATCTCAACCGCTGGCTTGATCTAAAAGAGAACGAGCAGCTCACAGACCAACAATTCAACATATGGGTTTTAGGCTACACCGACATAACGACTGCGCCTGTGCGCAGATGGTCCATCATTCGAGACGTCTTCGGCTGGACAGAGAATTAACGCCTACCTACTTCTATGATTTCCTCCATAGAGTCTTTTCCATCCGCTATCATGAACCTATCCCTAAATGAGCAAATTTTGATTTTTGATGTATTTTTTCTCAGATTTTAAAGCCGCTTCGCAGGACATACTTGAATAAGTAGGCCAAGAAGCGGCTTTAAAATATGAGGAAAAAGACGCAGAAAGCGAAAATTGATCATTTGGGCATAGGTTCATGTTATCGAATTAAAACTTGAGTAATAATGTTGGTATCATTAACATTTTTTCATTCTAAGGAGGTATTATGT
>JBGPMV010000104.1:0-5331 GCA_041487155.1 Rhabdochlamydiaceae bacterium | reverse complement strand
TGGACAATCGCTGGCGCAGGGACGGAGAGGGTTTGCTCTAGGGCTTGAGGAGCTTTGGTTGCAGGAGCTTCTGTCGATAGCTCGACATCCTGTGTCGGTAAAATCACAGCTTGGGGCTCCTCGACGGAAGCCTCCGTTGCCGGAATGACGATTGCATCTGTATCAATAATTTCTATACTCATTGGATCTTGTGCAAAAACCATGGAGGAGCACAACGTTAAAAGCCATATTTTCTTCATCGTAAATCCCTTAAGTTAAAATAAATTAAGTTTCACCATACCAAGCAATCCCATCCTACGTCAACTTGAATATTGATTGGCGCTCTTCTTTCCCGTATAATTTACCTCTTATGCAGCCTAAAAATCTAAAATTTCCTTACACATGGGAAGAGCGCCATCCGGAGATTAAAGACGGTGTGCTTTTTGTTCCTGATCATTACGATCAGCACCAAGAATGGGCCTTGCCGCCTTGGGAAGAGATTTTTGGCAATTCCAACCCTGTGATTATCGAGTACTGCACGGGCAATGGAACATGGATTGCTGAAAAAGCCAAAGACAAATCGAAAAATTGGATCGCCGTTGAGTGGAGATTTGAGCGCGTTCAGAAAATATGGTCTAAAAAGAAGAATCAGCAGCTGGACAATCTCTTCATTGTTTGCGGCGATGCCCAAATTTTCATCCGGGAATATCTTAAAGATCAATCGATTAACGGAGTCTATGTGAATTTCCCTGATCCGTGGCCGAAAGAAAGGCATGCGAAAAACCGTCTCTTTCAGACTCCATTTATGAAAGAGCTTTCCCGCACAGCTAAAAACGGAGCGCTCTTGACCGTGGCAACGGACGACCCGCCCTATAGCGAGCAGCTGCGTGAAGTGGCGCTTGGAAGCGGGGAGTGGGACCCTGTTTTTGAGGCGCCTCACTATGTCACCTCGTGGGAAGAATACGGTGCTTCATATTTTGATTCGCTTTGGAGGGGAAAAGGACGCGAGATCCGGTATTTTCAATTTACGAGGAAACTCCGGTGAAAGCAATTATTCTTCCCGCAAGCGCTTCACACGATCTTGATTGGACACTTAACCTCAGTGAAATTCCAAATTCAAGTGTTTTATTCGAGTTTGACTTTGGCTGGAATAAAGCCCCCATCTTTGTCAACGATGAGGCCGCGTTTCGTGCGTTTACACTGGCTATTGATCAATTCACTCAAAAAGTATGGCCCCTGATACATGACCGGTGCGCAGGAGTTGTGTTATACAGAGGCTCTCTTTCCATCTTATCAACTCTTACTGTTGCAGCTGAAGATCTCACGCCAATTGAAGCCGCAACTGTTTTTGGCGCGTACTTGCATCGCCTTGCCTCGTTTCTGCCCGATGAGGCGATCCCTTATTGTCTGTTTGAAGATCGTGCAGGGTTTTCTATCGGCGAGGCGGCACAGATTCTTTCGCAGGAGAGGTTTGCACATATAAACCTATCGCTGACGCCTCCTGAGGCGCCGATAGGTGTTTTACTTCCCCCTGACGAGCTCTGCTCCCCACAGGTCATTCAAAAGCTCACGGAGGCGCTCACAGAGGATCCATCTCTACGCGTCATTCCAGAAAGGCGCTTAAACGAGCTGTGGAATGGGCTGGACGAACTGATTGTTTTTGAAGAAATACTAACGGTTCAAGGAAAAAGACAGATTTTAGGGTTTGAGGCGGCGGGAGGAAAAATTCGGAGCAGAGGGATTTGAACCCCCGACCCTCTGCTCCCAAAGCAGATGCGCTAGCCAAACTGCGCTATGCTCCGAACAGGCACAAATATAAACCGTTTTAATCTTATTAGACAAGACTGTTTTCTAACGCAGCTGCTGTAAATAATTTCTTTACAAAGGGAATGAGTCACCCTATGAAATGGACTTATTTCCAAAACGAGGCCTCGTTTTGGAAATAAGTCCATTTTTTGTGTAGATAAATCCGTTATTCGATCGCAAAATGGAAATAACTTGCCAAAATCGTATGATAAGTCTATAATTCAAATAAAAAGGTATTAAGATGCAAGAGCTTATTGGACGAGAAGACGAAATTGAGGTTTTAGACCGCTTATACAAGTCTAAAAACGCGGAGTTCCTTGCTATCTATGGTCGAAGACGCGTAGGTAAAACTTTTTTAATCACGAAGTATTTCAAAAACAAAGGGATTTTTTTTGAGATCACGGGGACTCCGAATGCAACCGCAAAGGAGCAAAGAGCCAATTTTCATGATGAATTTTGTTCACTGTTTGGCAAAAACAAGAAGGCGCCTCAAACATGGGCTGAAGCATTAAGCCAATTAAAAGACGCTGTAAGTCAAGTAGATCCATCTCAAAAAGTAATTATTTTCTTTGATGAATTGCCCTGGCTTGCTTCAAAGAATTCTCGGTTTTTACAAGCTCTTGACTACCATTGGAATCGCCATTTTTCTAGGATGCCCAATGTGCTTTTGATTGTCTGTGGTTCCTCTGCATTTTGGATGGTCAGTCAAATCGTCAATAATAAAGGTGGCCTCTATGGCCGCTTAAGCGCCCATCTTCGCATTACGCCGTTTTCGCTTGGCACAACTGAAAAATATCTACGAAGCCGAGGTATTGATTTGCCGTATGCCCAAATTTGTGAGATTTACATGGTTACGGGGGGTGTTCCTAAATATCTTTCCTATTTAGAACCGGGGCGATCCGCTGCGCAGTGTATTCACTCACTTTGCTTCATTCCGCAAGCTCCTTTGGTTGCAGAATTTCATAAATTATATCAGTCGCTTTTTCGAAATCCTGAATCACATTTTTTAATTGTACAGACATTGGCCAAACATCACTACGGTCTTACGCGCAACGATTTATTTCGTGAAGCAAAACTACGGAAGGGCGGCAAATTAAATAAGGTCTTAATCGAACTCATCGAATCGGGATTTGTTACTCTAAAACCCGAAATAGGAAAACATCTACGAGATGCTAAGTATTATCTGAGCGATGAATATAGCTTGTTTTATTTACATTGGATTGAACCTGTGAAGATGACTATCTTACAGGGAGTTGACGCCAATTATTGGCTCCAATATCAAAATACACAAAGCTGGAGAATTTGGGCCGGATATGCTTTTGAAAACCTATGCTTTAAGCATCTTTTAAAGATTAAAGAAGCGCTCCGCATTGGGGCTGTAACCACGACTGCAGGATATTGGAAATCGATGAATGGAGGAAAAAAAGAGGTTGAGATCGATCTGATTATTGAACGTGCTGATCAATGCATCAATCTTTGCGAAATCAAGTTTTATCGCGAACCGTTTGAAATGACCCAAGCTTACGCTAAGGAACTTCAACGAAAAAAAGAGCTGTTTAGGAGCAGAACTAAAACCCAAAAAGCATTATTTACGACGTTAATTACAAATGGAGAAGTCATCAAAAACCCCGCCTATTTGTCCGTTGTCGATAGCCATATCTCTGTTGAAAGTTTGTTTGATTGATTTTTGATCTAAGGTATGAGAATCTTCAAGTATGTTAGACGAGCATCTGAAGAGACTTGCCTCTGAGGGCGTCAATTTAAAAAAAGAGTTATCGCCTGAGCGCATCCGGCAGTTTCAAGCAGAGGGAGCAGGTTTAAAGCTATCGTATGCAACCGAGCTTGTTTCAGTACCGATATTGGATGGTCTGATTGAGTTTGCCGAAAAAAAAGAGGCGCTCAAATGGATGAAAAGGATGCAAGCGGGAGAAAAAGTAAATAACGGTGAAAACAGGCCGGCGCTGCATACGGCGCTTCGTGCGAAAAAAGGGTCATCCCCCGAAGCCCGCGCAGCACGTGTTGAACTTGACAAACTGCAAGATTTTTTGCCCTCTTTAGATCACTATACCGATATTGTGCAGGTGGGGATCGGGGGATCAGCGCTCGGTCCCGAAGCGGTCTACCACGCCCTCAAAGCATATTCGATCCCAGGGCGCAAGGCGCATTTTATTTCTAATATCGATCCCGAAGAAGTGACAGATGTATTAAGAAGCGTCCCGCTTTCTAAAACACTTTTTGTGATCGTCTCTAAATCGGGGTCGACGATGGAGACCGTGACTAATGAGGCGTTTATCCGGACAGAGCTGTTAAAGGCAGGGCTGGATCCAGCGATGCATCTGATCGCTGTCACCGGTAAGGGAAGCCCGATGGACGATCCGGAAAAATACCGCGCTTCATTTTACGTTTGGGACTATATCGGCGGCAGGTATTCAGTGACGTCGATGGTCGGAGGCGTTCTTTTAGCCTTTACGCTCGGCTTTGAAACCTTTAGCCAGTTTCTGGATGGCGCTCACGCCATGGACCAAGTCGCGCTAAATAGCAGTCCGCGTGATAATCTCCCGCTACTCGGCGCACTGATCGGGGTGTGGAACCGCTCATTTTTAAATTTTCCGACTGTCGCTGTCATTCCTTACTCGCATGCGCTTTCTAGATTTCCGGCGCATCTGCAGCAGCTTGATATGGAATCAAATGGCAAGCGGGTGGATAGACAAGGCCGTCCTGTGGACTATGTGACCGGCCCTGTTCTTTGGGGCGAGCCCGGCACGAGCAGCCAGCACTCCTTTTTCCAGCTTCTCCATCAGGGAACGACGATCATTCCGCTGGAGTTTATCGGCTTTCAGGAAAGCCAGTTTGGACACGACCTCTTGCTGGATGGATCGACCTCCCAGGAAAAACTTAATGGCAATCTTTTGGCACAAGCCCTTGCGCTCGCCACCGGCCAGCACAGTCAAAACTCCAATCAAGAGTTTCCGGGGAACCGGCCCTCACAAATGATCATCGCCAAAAGATGCGATGCCCCTACTGTCGGCGCGCTTCTTGCCTACTATGAACACAAAGTCGCATTCCAAGGATTTTTATGGAATATCAACTCGTTTGACCAAGAGGGAGTTCAGCTCGGAAAAAAACTGGCTCATCAAATGATCGATGCGCTAGTCAAAACGCGCGAAGGAGTTCCTATACCCGACCCTCTGGATCAAGCTCTAGCCCAGCTATTTTTATGAAAAGAATTATCGCACTCGTACTTGTGGGAGTATTTCTGCAAAGCTCAAAAGACCTTCCTATCAAAACGCCCCCGCCGGAAGAAAATAAAGTATATCCCATCGCTATTATCGGCGCCGGCGCAGCGGGGACCATGGCCGTAAACCGCGCCATTTTAAATAACCGAGAAACGCTTCTTTTTACAGGAGCGAAGCCCGAGCAAAAACGGTCTAGCGGACGGTGGGTGAAAAAAGTTGATAATGTGCCGGGACTAGAGAAGTATAAAAGGCCCATCTTAGAGCTTCGCAATGAAGTTCTTCAGCAGCTTTTTCAAAGCCCCTTTAAGCA
>JBGPMV010000103.1:0-5374 GCA_041487155.1 Rhabdochlamydiaceae bacterium | reverse complement strand
TATGCAGCTCCGCCAATATTTCTTCTTTACTCCACTTGATGAAGAAAGAGTGCGCCTTCAAATGGGTTTATGCATAAATAAAGACAAGATAAAACTTCCAAATTTCCTCCGTTATTTTGTAATTAAACTTATTGAGAAGGGGAATAAAAAGATATTATTGACTAATTTTGAAGAGGATCGTGCGATTTGGGAAAATAAGATATACCGCGCACCTCCCATTCTCTGCTCAGAAGATGGTCCGATCACGCATTATAGAAGATGGGCGAAGCAATTTTATTCTCAGAAAAATGTACCTCAAACTGAAGAAATTAAAGCTACCCAAAGCTATTGCGAGACAATAGCTCCTTAGAATACAAATCCTTACCAGCCGTCTTCACAGTTGGAATTTCTAATGTAATGAGGAGAGCTCGTGAAGCTTGGCTTCAAGCTCTCTGAGTTTTGCTGCAATCTTTTGGATGTTTTTGAGATAGACTTGGTCGCGTTGGTGTTCGGCAAGGGGGATGGCGGGATTGCCGCCGTACTTGCCGCCGGTTTTGATCGATTTTTTGATGCCGCTGCGAGCGGCGAACATGGCGCCGTCGGCAATGTCGATGTGTCCGACGGTTCCTGTTTGACCTGCCATGACGACGTATTTTCCGGTTTTGACAGAGCCTGAGATGCCTGTTTGAGAGACGATGAGGTTGTGGGCGCCGAGGATGACGTTATGGGCGATTTGAACGAGGTTGTCGATTTTTGTGCCACGGGAGATGAGGGTTTCTTTGAAGCGGGCCCGATCGATAGTGGTGTTGGCTCCGATTTCGACGTCGTCTTCTAGGACAACAATTCCCATCTGCTGCTGCTTTTGATGTTTTCCATGAGCATCGGTTGAATACCCAAATCCGCACGAGCCGATGACGGCGCCGGGCTGGATGGCAACGCGGCTGCCGATTTTGCATCCTTCGCGGATGGTTACATGAGAATGGATGTGACAGCCGTTTCCGATCGTCACGCCGGCGTAGAGGACGGCATGGGGTCCGATGATGGTTTGGCTTCCGATCTGGCAGTTTGCGTCGATGACTGCATGCGGGCCTACTATGACATCAGGGGCGAGCGTTGCAGAGGGGTGGATCACGGCTGTGGGATGGATGGTTGTGAAGCCGGAAGCGGGGAGTTTATCTTTGCCAAACAAGATAATTAATTTTTGAAAAGCGGCGGTGGGAGAAGAGGAGACGAGGTAATTTTTGCCGGGTGTATGAGCGGTCTCAGGGTCGATGCAAACCACCCCGGCTTTTGTCGTGGCAAGCAGCGACAGGTACCGGGGATTAGAAAGAAAAGAGGCTTCTAAAGAACCTGCAGACTCAAGATCTTCGACGCCGGTGATCACATGGTGGGGATCGCCGATGAGCGTGCAATCTAAAAGCCGGCTCAGCTCTTGCAGAGTCTTTTGCATTACTTGCTTTCTTCTACTTTAGGAGCAGGGGCTGCTTTTTTCTCTTCAGCTGAATAATCTTCATCCATTGCTTTGACAACTTCGGTTGTGATGTCGAGGTTGGGCGAGTAGAAGAAGCACATTTCTTTGTTGAGAATGATGTTATACCCTTTTGAAGCGGCGATTTTTTCTGCAGCATTGTTGATGCCGCCGACAACTGTCTGCATAATTTTATTTTGGCCTTGGTGCATGAACTGGTAGTACTGTTGTTGGTAGCGGTTCATCTCTTCGTTCAGTTGTCCGCCCTTGGCTTTCATCGACTCTTCGGCTTCTTTTGAGAGGCCGTCCAGATAGTCTTTATCTTGGAGCTTATCGGAGATCTCGCGCAGTTGCTTGTCGGTATCTTCGACCAGAGATACCAGCTGCTTGCGCATGGTTTCAAAGGCATTTTGTTCTTGTTTCCCAAGTTTGGATTCAACGACGCAGCTTGCGAAGTTGACAATGCCCACTTTTTGCTCTGCAGCACATAGCTGGAGAGAGGCGCAAGTGAGAGCGGCTAAAATAAATAGTTTTTTCATAAACACTCCTTTAAAATAATTTAAAACTGTCCCCCCATGGAGAAGAAGATTTTTTGTTTTTTTGTGTGACGAGGAAGATTGACAGGCTGGCCATAACCGACGGTGATGGGCATGCGGTTCATGATTTCAACACGGATGCCGCCGCCATAGGTCATGACATAGCGGTTAATTTCAAATTTTCGCATGGTGACAGAACCGGCATCGATGAATGCAAAGACATCCAGGATGGGGAAAAGTTCATGGTTGTATTCTAAAGAGAGGACGGATGCAGAGAGTCCACCCTTGGGATCTCTAGCATTTGAACTACGCGATTTAGGATAGTGTCCGCCCAAGTCAAAATCTTTAATGCCGCGGACGGAATTGATGCCGCCGAGGAAGAACCGTTCGCTGACAGGAATATCGTTGTGTCTGTTTGTCCACCAAATCGGCTGGATAAACTTCGCTTCCCATCGATATTTCAGGGTGCCGCGCCTCCACAGCTGTTGATAGAAGCTGTTGGTGTAAACGTATTTAAGGAAACAGAAGTTTCCTCCGACTCCTGCAAACTCTGCTTCTAGGAGGGAGCGGAACCCGTTGTGCGGTTTTGTGATATGGTCGGTAGAGTCAAAGTTCAAGGAGATGGAGGGCGCAGAAATATTTCCGGTTCCTTTTCGATCTTTTTTCTCTGATTCAGGAGCTCCGTGGAAGACGTCGATGGAGGCGTGTTTGGCACGGTATTTTGTTCCGAAGGTCCAGAAGGGGGTCAGCGGGTAGGAAGCAAATAAGCTGCCGCCCAGGGAGTCGATTTCATATTTTTTGGCCTGGAGCTGGCTCTGGCTTAAGAATCCTTCAAAGCCGACGCGCCAGAGGGTTTCGCGGAAATAGGGGGTGATCCAGGTCATGACATAGGAGCGTACTTTCTTTCCTAGGGTGACTTTTGCATGGGCATATTCGCCGCCGCCGCGGAAAGCTGACAGCCCCTCTTTAGGAAGCCTGAGGAGCCCTTTATAGTTAAAGTTAGTCTCGGTGACGTCAACTCCTCCGAAGATTCCATCGCCGGAACTCAGACCGAAGAAGAGGCTTGCGTGCCCGGTGGGCGCTTCTTCGACTTCGATGTAAATATCGCGGTAGTTATCGCCGAGGAGCTGATCGTCTTGAGAGCGCACGGGATAGACGTTGACGTTTTTAAAATACCCCATGTTTTGGAGGCGCTCTTGTGTCGCTTTCAGGCGGACGGAGTCAAATGTTTCGCCAGGAGTTAAAAGCGACTCGCGCAGAATCACTTTGGTCTGGGTTTGCTCATTGCCGAAGATTCGGATGAGTCCGATCTTATATTGTTCTCCCTCTTCAATTTCATAGTTGATGTTATAAACGGGTTTGTCGGAGATAGGGATGGCTTCAAATTGGACATGGGTATCGATATACCCTTTGCGTCCATAAAGGTCTTTGATGGCTTCTTGCGTAGCTCTGAGCTTTTCAGGAGAGTAGAGTTCTTCAGGATGAACGAGGAACACATCCTCGATTTGCTCATCGGTAAAAAGGGTGTTTCCGCGGAAGGTGACTTCGCCGTAGCGGAAAAGAGGTCCCCGCTCTGCAGAGAGGGTGATTAAAACGCGGCCTTCTTGTTCGGCGTTGGTGATTTGAAGGTCGACGCGGGCATCGCCGAAGCCTTCATTTTGAAGCATATTTAAGATGGTCAAGCGATCTTGCTCGATAGCCTCTTCTTGCAAAATCCCATTTCCGGTAAGCCAGCTTGTGAAGAAGTTGTATTTTTTGGTGTGGACCATCTCTAAAATGCGGCTTTTTTCACGGCCTGTAAACCCGCTAAAGATGATGTTATCGACAATTCCTGCGCGCCCTTCGATTACTTGAATCGAGATATCAACCTCGTTAGTATCCGGAATAGGATGGATAGCGTAGGAGAGCTGCGATTCAAAATACCCTTTTTTAACGTAGTACTCTTTGACTTTGTTAAATTGCTTATTGAATGTGACGCGGTTAAAGGTTCTGTTTCCTTTAATGCCGAGCTCTTTTCGAAGAGTGCTTGCTTTAATGTGGCTATTTCCGTTCCAAGTGATGGTTCGAATGTTGGGTCGGAGCCAGACTTTAAGGGTGATGAAGACTTCTCCTGCACGGACTTCAACTTCGGGATCGACCCTATCGTACTGCTGGGCGAGAGTTTTCAAATCGGCATCAAAAATAGAGGGAGAAAAAGGATCGCCGACCTTCGTGTTCAATTTTTCTAAAACGGGCTTAGAGTCAAAAGATGCTTGTGGGGGAAGATTTTCCACCTGAACATCGATCCTGTCTACACGCCGGCTTTCAATGGCCTCCGCAGCGATTTCAGGCGCGGATTGCAGCTGGAATGGAGTGCAAGTCAACAAGAGGACGGAGGATAAAACAAAAAAGTTCTTTACATGTGTCATGTGTTCCTAACCAAAGTGTGCAGTATAAAAAAAGTAATGGAATTAAGCAAATGCGATTTTTTAGCACTAGAATGCTTGGCGTCCTACAAAGGCGCGGGAAAGGGTGCCGCCATCGACATATTCTAAGGGGCTTCCCATGGGGAGTCCGAACGCGAGCCTGAAAACGGGGATGTTCAGTTGTCCAATCTTTTCTTTAAGGTAAAGGGCGGTTGCGTCGCCTTCAAGGGTGGAGTCCAGGGCGATGATGACTTCGCGGATGGGGTGGGAGCGGAGTCTCTCTAGTAAGGGAGCTAGGTTAAGCTGCTCGATGGTCCGTCCGTCTAGGGGAGAAAGGAGCGATCCGAGGACATGGTAGAGTCCTTTATAAGCATGGGTCTCTTCAATCGCATAAGCATCTTTGGGAGATCCTATAATACAGATGGTCGAGGCGTCGCGCTGTGCCGAATTGCAAAACTCGCATCCTTCTATACTTGAAAGACAAAAGCAGGTCGGGCAGTGGGGAACCTGGGCTTTGAGGGTCGCTAAGAGCTCAGAAAGCTGGTCAAGAGATTCATCGGGCCAGGTGAGCGTCTGGAATGCAAACCTCTCGGCGGTTTTAGTTCCAACGCCGGGGAGTAGTTTCAAAAGGGTGATGAGCTGATCTAGTGCATGAGGGTATTTTGCCATTTAATCAATATATGAATAGTTAAGAACGATTTCAAGACACAAATTTAAAGTTTAAAGTGCTGGCCAAAGTATCCAGGGGGTAGACTTTCGTAAGCTTGAACCAAAAGAGTTTTCATATTTTCGAAAATTAACTCTATATGGCTTTGTTGCGTAAATAGCTGCGGATAAAGTTTTTCTTGCCTAAAGCCCATCTAGTCTATAAATTTTTTGTTTACCACAACAAAAACGTAGGCTTGATATGGCTCCTAAAAAGGATATAACCCCTCCAAAGAAGACAGATACATACCGTACCCGCAACTGGCGAGAGTATAACCAAT
>JBGPMV010000102.1:0-5403 GCA_041487155.1 Rhabdochlamydiaceae bacterium | reverse complement strand
TTTTAAATCCTAAGCGGCAAGTCTATTTTTCTCATGAACACTACTTTAAAACAAAAGATGAGATGCAAAAACTTTTTGCAGATCTTCCTGAAGCGTTAGACGTTTCAGAGGAGATTGCAGAGAAGATTGAAGTCGAGCTCGATTTTAAGACGCGGTACTATCCTGTTTTTACACCTCCTAGCGGCATGACAAAAGAGGTGTATTTAAGGGATCTGTCTGAAAAAGGGATTCAAAAGCGGTATACGCCTGAGCGTCTTGCCAAAGTGCAAGAAAAATATCCGGGTCAGGATCCGCTCCAAGTTGTAAAAAAGCGTCTAGAGTATGAGCTTGATATCATCATCTCCAAGGAGATGGGAGATTATATTCTCATTGTCCATGACTTCATCGACTGGGCCAAGCGCCGAGGCATTCCGATGGGTCCCGGCAGGGGCTCTGGCGCCGGGTCGATCATTTTGTTCCTGATTGGCATCACCGATATCGAGCCTTTGAGGTTCAACCTGTTCTTTGAACGGTTCATTAATCCTGAGAGGATTTCATATCCTGACGTCGACGTCGACATCTGCATGGACCGCCGCGATGAGGTGATTCAGTATACCGTTGAGAAATACGGACGGGATAAAGTCGCTCAGATCATCACGTTTGGAACGATGAAAGCGAAAATGGCGATCAAAGACGTCGGCCGCGTTTTGAGCGTTCCGCTTCCCAAAGTCAATGCGATTGCAAAATTAGTTCCTGAAGATTTGGGGATGACGCTTGCAAAAGCCCTTGCGGGGGATGCCGACTTAAGAGCCGCATATGACACCGATCCGGAAGTGAAAGAGCTTTTAGATATTGCCCAGCGGCTGGAAGGGTCGGTGCGCAATACGGGGATCCATGCGGCGGGGCTGATTATTTCAGGCGATCCTTTAACCGATCGCATTCCGGTCTGCAGTCCGAAAGACAGCCCGATTTTGGTGACGCAGTTTTCGATGAAGCCGGTGGAAGCGGTCGGAATGCTCAAGATCGACTTCCTGGGTCTTAAAACGTTGACATCGATTCAGAAAACAGTCGATGCGATCGCTGAACATCATGGAAAAAGACTCGATTGGGTTAACTTGGAGCTTGATAACCCCGAAGCGTTCCAGCTCATGAACCAGGGAAGGCTCAACGGCATCTTCCAAATGGAGTCGTCGGGGATGCAAGAGCTTTCCAAGCAGCTTCACATCGATAAGTTTGAAGAGGTGATCGCGGTGGTTGCCCTTTACCGTCCGGGTCCGATGGAGATGATCCCTTCGTTTATTCAGCGCAAGCACGGCAAAGAGCCGATCGAAATCGACCATCCTCTCATGAAAGAGGTTCTCTCTGAAACCTACGGAATCATGGTGTATCAAGAGCAGGTGATGCAGATTGCAAGCTTGCTCGCCAATTATACGTTGGGAGAAGGCGACGTGCTTCGGCGCGCGATGGGAAAAAAAGATCGCGAAGAGATGTCCCGGCAGCGGGATAAGTTCCGCAAGGGCGCTCAAGAAAAAGGAATCGATCCTGATCTGGCCATGAGGATTTTTGATAAGATCGAAAAGTTTGCCTCCTACGGATTTAACAAGTCGCATGCGGCAGCCTACGGCTACTTGGCTTATGTGACAGCTTATCTGAAGGCAAATTATCCCGGCGAGTGGATGGCAGCTCTTTTAACGTGCGATCGAGATGATGTCACAAAGGTTGCTAAACTCATCGGCGAGTGCCTTGCCATGAACCTTCCGATCCTTCCTCCTGATCTCAACGAATCGGGACTTGAGTTTGTTGCAACGGCCAAGGGGATTCGTTTTGCCATGAGCGGGATTAAAGGAGTGGGAGAAGGTGTTGTCGAAGCAATTCTCCATGAGAGAAAAAAAACGGGGCTGTTCCGCTCACTTTTTGATTTTTGCCAGAGAATTGATACCAAGAAGGTGGGGAAGAAAACCATTGAGCTTTTAATTGAGGCAGGCTGTTTTGATTTTACAGGCGCTGCAAGAGAGGCGATGATCGAAGCGCTCGATGTGATGTATGAGACAGCGGTGCAAAAACAAAAAGAGGTCTCGAAAGGATTTATCGACTTATTTGGAGATGCCGTCGAAGAGGTTGCTATCCCTAAGTCTCCCACGGTGCTCTCAAGGGCGCATCTTCTTAAGCGAGAAAGAGAGCTCTTAGGTTTTTATGTCACGGGACATCCTCTGGATGAATATCGACAAGTGATTGAGAGGCTCTCCTGCGTTCCTTTTCATCATGTCGAGCAGCTGGAGGCAGATGCACTTTTTCGTGCCGTCTTTATTCTAGATGCAGTGAACATCAAGATCTCTGCAAAAACGCAGAAGAAATTTGCGATTATGCAGATCAGCGACGGACATCTCCGCTTTGAAGTTCCTGTCTGGGCCGAGCTTTTTGAGAAAAAAGGGCACATGCTGATGGACCATCAACTTCTCTATGCTATTTTACAAGTCGACAGAAGAGAAGGCGATCTCAAGCTACAGTGCAAGTGGATTGAAGAGCTTGTAAAGGCGGATGAAAAAACAATTGAAGAGTGCGACCGGATGCTCGATCAAATTAGATCTCAGCAAAAAGCGTTTGCTCTCCGCGAAAAAAGACAAAATAAGAAACCGGAAAAAACGGAGCGCCCTGTGAAACTCATATTAAAATTAGATATCGAGAAAGTACGCCTCAGCCATCTTCTGGAGCTTAAAAACCTCTTTCGCAGGTTCCCCGGAAAAACTCCTCTCATCGTTGAGTTTTCATCCCACGGACAAGTACATGTCGATCAGCGGTGGGGCGTCGCCTTAGAGAAAGAGCTCGAGCTTGGCCTTCAAAAGCTTTCAGCGCTTCTGACCTATGCTGTCAAAGAGGACGGCTGATCGCACTTAGCCGCTAAGATAAAGTCGCTTTCTGTCAGGCCGTTTATTTTGTGTGTGAAGATTTCGAGTGTGACTTTTCCCCAAGTTAAATAAATATCTGGATGATGCCCTTCGGCTTCTGCGATTTTTCCGACGAGGTTGGTAAAATCGAGCGCCTGCTTAAAATTTTTAAATTTAAATTCTTTGTGCAAATGATGCTCGCTTACAATTTCCCATCCTGCAGGAAGTTGATTATGTAGCGTCTCAAGCTCTTTTCCTTTAAGCGGAGGCGTCCCTCCTGAACAGGGAACACATTTTTTTTCATGAAGTGGACAGCTCATTTATAGGGACCTCCATAATTAAATTTTTATCATAGCAGATAGGCCATTGATTGACATATTCCGTATTTGTTGCATAATAACTGGGATGAGATCATATAAAAAACTTCCCTGGCTTCTTGTTCTGGCTTGTTTGCCTTTGATAGGTGCTTACACCGTTAAAGGGGGCAAGGTCATGAATGTAGAAGAGGTTGCAACTCTATCTGTGCAAGAACACCATAGCCTGCTGCTAGAAGCAGTTCAGAAAGAAGATTGGCAAGAGGTGATTCGCCAAGCTAATATTATAATTAAAAATTTTCCTGACACCCCCTTCCACCAAGAGTCATTTTACTTCTTGGGCATTTCTTATTTTAGCATGGGAGATTTTGATATCGCCAACCAGCACTTGTCTGTCTATCTCCGAAAGCAAACGGCGCTTCAAAACTTTAGAAATGCCATCGAACTTAAATTTCAGATCGCGGAGAAGTTTCGTGACGGTTTTAAAAAACACATCGGCGGGATTGAACTTTTACCTAAATGGATTCCTGCAAAAGATGAAGCGATTAAGATTTATGACGAGGTGATCAGCGCCCTTCCAAACGATGACCTGGCTGCTAAAGCTCTTTTTGGAAAAGGGATCTTGCTGCTGGGAGACGATGAATACATTGCAAGCGTTGAGACGTACCAGACACTGATCCGCCGTTTTCCTAAGCATCCTCTTTCACCGGACGCCTATGTTGAAATTGCGCGGGTCTATTTAATCCAATCGCAGGAAAAATATCCCGATGCGGACTATCTCGATCTTGCTTCGATCAATCTTCGAAAATTCAAGCAAGATTTTCCAATGGATCCTCGTGTAGAGGAAGCTGAAAAAATCCATGGAAAGATGCAAGAGGTGTTTGCTGAGAGTTTCTATGAAATCGCCCAATTCTATGAACGGGCAAAAAAACCGCACGCCTCTATTTTATATTATTCAAAAATTATCAAATCGTTCCCTAACACGAAGTCGGCAGAGCTTTCCAAAAAACGTATGAAAGTTCTTCGTCCTTCGGGAGATGTACCGACCCATGAACAAGCGCCTGTCCCTGAAGTGGCTGAAGCTGCTACTCCTGCTGCTTCCTAGCTGCGGATATCACACGATCTCATCTGCAGACCGTCCCACGCTTTCGATCCCCTATGTGAGGGGAGATGAGGAGGGTTTTTTAACGAGTGCAGTCATTGCTGAAGTCAGCCGCACAGGACTGTATGATTATGTCAGCTCCGGCGGCGAGCTGGAGCTGAAAATTGCTCTCGTGGGCGGCAGCGAAGAGGTGATTGGCTTCCGGTATGATAGATCCGAGAAAAAAGAAAAGCTTCAGCAGAACTTACTGGCTACAGAAAATCGGCGCCATGCAGCGGCCGAGATCACTCTTTTTAGAGACTCAGAAGATCAGCCAATCCTAGGGCCTATTGTTGTTACATCGACGACGGAGTTTGATTATGTCGATGTCAGCACGCTGCGGGAGTTAGCTTTTAAAACTTCTAGCGGAAAGCTAGAAAAAGTCATTGATTTTTCAGAAGGACAGCTCGATTCCATCGAAGGGGCTCAAGACAATGCTCTTTCTCCCCTCTATGACGATCTTGCCAAGAAAATCGCAGCGGTTATTCAAAAAGCTGTCATGACGCCCTCCGGCGATCAATAACTAAGAAATTTTCAATATTCTTGATCGATGTCTTCTCCGAATCAAGGGTTTTACTTTGTTTTTTGTGGATCGAAGGACCCAGAGATCCATTGCCATTTGAGCGTTGAGCCAAAAATCGGGGGTCGTATTGAATGCAGCAGCTAGTTTGACAGCCATTTCAGGGGTAACGCTACACTGCTCATTTACAATACGATTGATGACTTTGTAGTCGCAATTAAGATGCTCAGCAAGTTCTTTTTGGCTTATACGAAGAGGAATTAAGAACTCTTCAACGAGTATTTCCCCGGGGGAAGTGGGTTTTCTTTGCATATTTTTCCTCAATTCTAATGATAATCCATTACTCTTACATCGAATGGTTGCTTGTCCCATTTAAATACGACCCGCCATTGATTATTTATCCTAATACTATAATATCCATTTAAATTGCCTGCCAAACTTTCAAGGCAATTATTGGGAGGGCTTAATAAATCTTTAAGGTCAGTTGCATAATGGAGCATATCGAGTTTTCTCTTAACGATTTTACTAACACTGACCCAGCCCTTATCTTCTGGGTACAATTCC
>JBGPMV010000101.1:0-5429 GCA_041487155.1 Rhabdochlamydiaceae bacterium | reverse complement strand
GAAGCGTCCGATCATAAGTTGCTTTATGGCGCACACGCGGGCTTAGCGATCGAACCGTTTCAATATTGTGGTTAAAAACTTCGGGACGGTGCTTTAAAACCTCCCCCAGCGCCTCGAAATTTCCATTGAAATCAGAGGTCAGCACTTCGACGCCGCACCCCGGATTTTTCACGCGAATAGCTTTGATAATCTCACCCATGTGAGCTGCGCCGCCATCTGCAAGATCATCGCGGGCAACCATCGTTATAACGACATGTTTAAGCCCCAATTCTTGAACCGACAAAGCAATTCTCTCCGGTTCATCCGCCTCTGGAGGCAGCGGCTGTTTAGTAAAATCGATATCGCAGAAGCCGCAATTTCTTGTGCAGGCGCTCCCCAGCGCAAGAAAGGTCGCCGTCTTATTGGAATAACAGTGAAGTCTGTTGGGACATTTTGCCTCTTCGCACACCGTATTAAGACGGTATTTTTTTACAATCGATCCTGTTTTAAAAAGCTCGCCGCCCCGAGGGAGGGTGCGGTGAAGCCATGAAGGAAAACGGCCGGATTCCCCCTCAGGGTTGTCCGGCAGTTTATTTAATACTTTTAGCTTGATCGAAGGTGTCGAATCGAAGGCTTTATCATCCATTATTTTCTGACTCTCGGAGGAAAGTGTATCGGTGTATTTTGCGCTAGGAACCCCGCCTCCAGCCAAGCTTCCGGCAGCGTTGGATGCGCATGGATTGTTTCTGTAAGACAATCGATTGTCAGTTCATTAGTGATCGCAAGCGCCATCTCTGCAATGAGCGATGCAGCATCATGGCCGACAACTTGAGCCCCTAAAATTTGACCTGTTTTTTGATCGATAATCATTTGAGCAAACCCCTCTGTTTCCATGGTAGCCACCGATTTTCCCAGCGCTTGGAAGGGAAATTTACCCACGGTGGCAGAATATCCTTTTTCTGCAGCTTGCTCCAGAGTAAGCCCCACGGTTGCAATTTCAGGAAACGTAAAGATAACTGCCGGCACTGCCTCGTAATGCATCGAAGCCTCTCCTCCTGTTGCATTCACAGCGGCAACAATCCCTTGATGCGAAGCCACATGCGCCAGCATCACAAGACCTGTCACATCACCAATGGCGTAAATCCCCGGAACATTTGTTTCCATCTTCTCATTTACAATAATCGCACCTCGATCGGTCGTCATCACACTGACCATTTCAAGGCCTAAATCTTTAGACACAACTTTGCGGCCGATCGCAACGAGTACTGCATCAGCCGTCACAGCAGCTTTATCTTTCAGCCGGATGGACACTCTATTTCCTTGGCTATCGATTCCTTCTACCATGACGCCTGTTTGAACATCGATGCCTTTCTTTTTAAAAGCAGCCGTGAGCGCATCCGACACCCCTTTTCCTTGCGTTGCCACAAGAGAAGGCAGCGCTTCTAAAATGATCACCTTGACGCCTAGCTCGGCATAGAGCGATGCAAATTCACAGCCAATATATCCGCCGCCGATAACAGCGAGCGTTTTTGGAAGAGAAGACAGCCCTAAAATCGACGTCGAATTAAACACTTTCTGATGATCGCAGGGAAAGGCAGCCACATCAATCGGCTCGGACCCCGAGGCAATGATGATTTTTTCTCCGTGGATGAGGATGTTATCGGTTCCTTTGATTTTCAGCTCAAAAGGAGCTGTAAACGAAGCAGTCCCTCGCAAAATTTCAATGCCATTGGACTGAATAAGCCCTTCTAAACTTTTACGGATTTTTGAAACCACGCCATCTTTACGCTCTTTCATTTTGGCAAAATCAATAGAGATTTCGCCTACATGAATTCCAAAATCGGCCGCGTGCTCAATCGTATGCAGCGCATGGGCATTTGAAATCAGAGTTTTTGTAGGAATGCAGCCGACGTTTAAACAGGTGCCTCCCAAATCGCCTTTTTCAACCAAGGCCACTTTTTTACCCGTTTGAGACGCCTTGATAGCCGCCACGTATCCGCCCGGCCCCGCTCCAATCACTATTACATCGTAATATTTTTTTTCTGACATGTTCATAAAGTCCTTTTTGACAAATTCTAGCAAAAGTTAGGTAAAAAAACACCGAAAGTTGTACGATGATTTATAAGGAGAGCTTATGAAGCCTGTTGAGCGTCAAAAAATATGTCCTAATTGTGATGGGAGAATCCCTCAAGAATCGACTCAATGCCCCTTCTGCTTTGCTCAGCTCCAAGTGGACTCCTCTAACCTAAAAAGCGCCCCCGCAGTAGACCCCCTTTCAGCCCTCTATCCTCCTCCCTATTCCGGCTTAGAGCCCAAAACAGTGATTAAAACAGCCGCCGCAGAGACCGTCCACGAAGCCTCTGCCGACTCCATTCCATTCTGGTCGATTTTAATGCTTGCCTTAGGCAGCAACCTACTCACGCTAGGGATCTTACAGTTCTTTTTCTCCGATCACGGCGTTCTAAGACTAGAAATGAACGCAAGTTATTGGTTCTTAATGGTTATCGTCTCTATCCCACTGGTCTACTTTGGGCTTAAGAACTTGTCCTCTAGAAAGCAATCCTAACACATTCTATTTCTGACACTTAAGTAACATTATTATCCTGTTCTAAAATAATTTATATTATTATATAATATAGTTATAGTTAATAGGTTAATAAAATTATGTCATCAATATCTCTAAGTTTTATAATTGATAATGGTCATTTCCACCTTCTTAGTTCTTCTGAGAATGATTCCTTAGATGGAAAAGTCTCTGAAGTAGCAGGCGAGAAGTTAAAACAAATTATAGACTATCTATCCCGTCCGGAAGGACCGATCAAAAACTCCCAAGTTTTGCAAAATGGAGTCTGTGTAGAGTTAACTCCTGAAAAGGACAACTATTTTCTGATTTTCAAAGATATTCAATGCTTGGCAAACAGACACATTATATTGAACCCAGAATTTGTAAAAAAACTTTCCGGAACCCCTGAAAAGAACGAACTGGACGATTGGGTTCTGATCCCAACCATCCCTCCGGGAATCCAAAATCCAACTAAAACGGACTGCTTTATGAATGCCGTTTTCCAAGTCGTGATGAGTGACGATTTGCTGAAAAAGGCTCTTATAGACACCTATAAAAACGACCGTTCTCTTAAAGCACAAGCTTTGATGGCTGCGATTAACGGATATGCTGCAAGGCAAACAATTTCTACTGCAACCCTTCGCCAGTTCATGCCTCAAGGCGTGCAAAAAGGGCAGCAGGACGCTAGCGAATTTTTAGATGCGCTCTTACAGCCTGTTCGTCCACAAAACCATAGCGCATTGTATACCCCACTCACAACCACTTATAAATATTTGCAAGTAGATATGCCTTATGAGCGCTCTGAGACTAACCCTGCATTCTTGATCCCCATAAAACTTGATAACACCAATGAAACTATCGATGGAACTGCTTTAATAAAAAAACATTTCGAAGAAAAACCTTTTGCAGAAAAAGCAGAGGGAAATCCTGATTTCGAACAGCTGTCTGTTGAAGGAACGCCTAACCGTCTGGTTTTTTCTCTTAATCGTTTCTTTTATGAACCTTCAGGGGAAAGAGGTAAAATCAACTCTAAAGTTCAGATGCCCGAGATCGTAGTGATCAATGGCGCATCGTATGCCTTGAAAAAAGTCATCCTGCATCATGGAAAATCAATGAGCAGCGGACACTATACGACTTTAATGCAAAATGAAACCGGTCAGTGGCTCCATGCAGATGACAAAAATGTTCTCACAGTCAATAAAACATCTCAAGATCTTGAAGCCGGCTATATCTACTTCTATGAACTTATCGAAGGCTAACCTTCTAAGTGAGTTCCAAGCTCCGGCATCAGTGAGAGATTGGTTCTAAAGTCAAATTCGGGCCGGATCTCTTCTAATTCCGGTACCTCATTTTTGGGGGCCTCTTCAGGAACGATCATCTGGAACTTGAATAGTGAAAGCGCAATCTCGCTTTTAAGCGTCTCGCTTAAAGTATCAAACAGCAAAAATGCTTCATGTTTAAATTCGAGCAAGGGGTCCTTTTGCCCGACAACACGCAGATTCACTTCGGTTCTCAGATAGTCGATGTGAAGAAGGTGCTGCTGCCATTTCCGGTCGATGCCGCGGATAAGAATATTTCGAATGACCTCTTTTAAAATCTCATCAGCATCCATTTTTTGAGGGGCTTTTTGCTGCACCAATTCAATGGTTTCCCGTTCATGAGCGATTTTATCGCGAAGCGCTTTGGTCACTTTTTGCGCCGCTTTATCTTCAATCTCTTGAAGCTGCAAATAGTCGTTATCAAACTCTTCCGCTTCAAAGGTCACGGGGAAATGGGTCAAGAGCCACTGGCGGAAACCTTCCGGATTCCAGCCGCCTTGCGTCGATTTGCTGACGAAAAATTTTTGCGCTTTTTGGTAGCAGAGGCTCTCTAAAACTTCTTCTGCAAGCTTTAGAGGCTTTTCATGATTCAGCACTTCATTGCGGAACGTGTAAATCTCGGCTCGCTGCTTGTTCATCACATCGTCGTACTCCAGTGTGTGCTTCCGGATTTGATAGTTTCTTTGTTCGACACGCTTTTGAGCAGTCTCGATTGATTTGTTGAGCACCTTGGCCGTAATCGGCTCACCTTCTGGAGGACGGAATCGTTGCAGGAAGGAGGTGATCCGCGGCGATGTAAAAAGCCGTAAGAGCGAATCTTCAAACGAGATGAAAAATTTTGAGCTTCCAGGATCTCCTTGACGGGCACAGCGTCCGCGCAGCTGCCGATCAATCCGGCGTGATTGATGCCGTGTCGTTCCAATCACATGAAGGCCGCCCAGCTCAGCAACGCCTGCCTCAAGCTTAATATCGGTTCCCCTTCCTGCCATGTTAGTCGCAACTGTAATCGATCCCTTTTGGCCCGCAAGCGCAATGATTTCAGCTTCTTTTGCATGATTCTTCGCATTTAAAACCGTGTGCTCCAGTTTATTCTGCTTCAGAATGCGGGAGAGTTTTTCAGAAATTTCAACCGACTCGGTTCCAATCAATATAGGACGGCCCTTCCCATGGATCTCTTGAATCTCTTTGATGAGCGCGTTATATTTTTCCCTCTCGGTCATATAGACTTCGTCATCGGCGTCTTTACGAACACAGGTGCGGTGCGTCGGAATGGCTAAAACTTCAATTTTGTAGATCTCTTTAAACTCATTGGCCTCTGTCATGGCCGTACCGGTCATGCCTGCCAGTTTCGAATAGAGCCTAAAGTAGTTTTGAAGCGTGATGGTTGCGTATGTTTGCGTCTCACCTTGAATGGCAACACCTTCTTTGGCTTCAATCGATTGATGAAGGCCATCGGAAAAACGGCGTCCGGGTTGAGGACGGCCCGTGTTTTCATCAATGATGACAATTTTTCCTTCGGCAACAATGTAGTCGACATCTTTTTCCATGAGCAGATGAGCTCTTAAAAG
>JBGPMV010000100.1:0-5453 GCA_041487155.1 Rhabdochlamydiaceae bacterium | reverse complement strand
GACCACAGTGATTGCCCCTGAAGCAATCAGGCACTGTGCAATTTGCGCGGTTCCTCGCATGAAGTGGGGGAATTCGAAAACTCCCAAAGGTCCGTTCCAAAAAATAGTTGACGCTTTTTTGAGCTGCTCGCACCAAGCGCTTGCGGTTGCCGGCCCGATATCCATGCCCATCCAGCCCGGTGGAATGCCTTCCGGCAAAGTCACCGTTTTATAAGTCGCATCGTTTCGAAATTGATCTGCAATCACAAGATCGGTGGGTAGATAAACCGACACTTTTTGTTCTTGGGCCTGTTGAAGAAAAGCCTTCGCTTCATCCAAGAGCGCAGCTTCAATAGGCGAAGCTCCCGTCTCAAATCCAAGCGCCTTTAAAAAAGTAAGACCCATCCCGCCGCCGATGAAAAACGCATCGACGTTTTTTAGAAGCGATTTTAAAACACCAATCTTTGATGAAACTTTTGCCCCTCCAACAATGACATAGAACGGATGTTGGGGGTTTTCAAGCAAAGGCTGCAAAAATTTGAGCTCTTTTTCTATCAAAAGACCCATGGCGGCTCTTCCGGGGAAATATTGCTCAATGACAGAAATTGATGAGTGAGCACGATGGGCTGCAGCAAACGCATCGTTGACATAGTAGTCGATGCCCTTGGCAAGTTCTTTTGCAAAATTAGGATCGAGAGAGGGATTTTCTTCTGCAGGATAAAATCGTAAATTTTCCAGCAAAAGAATTTGTCCGCCTTTCAGATCTTGAATCATCTTGTCGACTTCTTTTCCCACACAGTCCGTTGCAAAAAAAACAGGAGCTGCAACGAGCTGCGAAAGTCTTTTTGCGCAGATTCCCAGCGAAAATTGAACATCTTTTTTCGATTGAGGCCGTCCCAAATGGCTGATTAATATCACCCGTGCTCCATCTTGAAGCGCTTTTTGAATAGTTGGAATCGATTCTCGAATGCGCGTGTCGTCAGAAATCGAACCATCTTTATTCAATGGAACATTATAGTCGACACGGATCAATACCTTTTTCCCGGCGAGGGGCAGATCTTGGAGTGTGAGCTTTGGCATTTCTTTCACTATAACTGGAATAGGTTCTGGAAGTCAAAGCTGAGAAAAAGGATTTCCCGATTGCTCGAACCGGTTTCCTTTATTTCGCTTATGAAGTTCGGTTTTGATGGAGAAGATGAGATCTTGATCAAAATCGCCGCGAAGAGCCCATTTAAGATATTCGATGGGGATTTCGGTAAAGGGGCGTCCTTTATATTTTCCAAGAGGCATGTTGCGCAGCATGATCGGATTTTTAAGCCGCTCAAGAAGCTGCTCGGTCGTTTTAAATTTCGTTGAGAGATATTTAAACACCCGAATATTCACGATTACATCGCTCATCGCTCGGTGTGCGCCTTCCTCTTCGATATTAAAATGCTGCCGGAGTCTTTCCAGCGAGTTGGTCGGGCTTTCTCCATAGAGCCTAGCCAGCCTTAAAGTGTCGATGAAGACAAGCCTCTCAAACGGGTTGGGGATGTCATGCCGTTTAGAAGATTCAGCTAAAAAAGAAAGATCCATCCGGATGCCGTGGCCAATGATGATGAGCGAGTCAACCATCGAAATCACTTTAGGAAGCACTTCCTGGATTTTGGGCTTTCCCTGCACCATCTGCTGAGTGATATGGTGGATGGACATGGAGATTTCAGAAATAGCGATTTCGGGATCGACAAGCGTTTCAAAACTCTCTAAAACATCGGAAAAGTTAAACTTGGCAACCGCAACTTCAATAATGCGATCGGTTTTAGGTTCCAAGCCTGTCGTCTCGCAATCAAGGCAGATAAAAGTCTCTTTTTCTAAAAGTCCCATCTTAACCTGCAACCATCTGGTTGATTTTAGAAATTAAAATATCTCGCGACTTTCCCTCTTTAATCGAGTAGTAGATCGAAGGAACAGTCGGATGGAACGATTCAATTTTTTTTGTCACAAGTGTCTTCTCTTGAGAAGAGAGTGTATCTGATTTTGTAAATATCAGTAAGAGAGGTTTTTGATGATGAAGGCACCATTTGATCAATAGAACATCTTCTTCCGTCAGCTCTCTTCGACTATCTACTAAAAGGAGTACGAGCATAAGAGATTTTCTTTCCGTAAAATACCGGTCAATCTCTTCGCTCCACTTCAGTTGATCCGCTTGCGCGCGCCTGGCATAGCCGTATCCCGGAAGATCCACTAAAATAAGAGCATCATCAATATTATAATAATTTAAAGTCGTTGTTTTCCCTGGCTTTGAAGAGACGCGCGCCAGCTCTTTTTGTTTTAACAGGTGATTGAGAAGAGAAGATTTTCCGACATTTGATCGTCCGACCAAAGCGATTTCATTCAACGGATCTCCATGGCGGTTTCTGATCTCTTCTTGAGGATTTAGCATCGATCCTAAAAATTTAGCCGATTGAAAGGTGATTTTTTTCACAACGAGCCCCTTTGGTAAAGAGAGCACCTGCGGCTCTCTAACCCCAAGTAGGCGATTTCTAAAATATAAGCACCCTTAGGGAGATGATCTTCAATCCTCTCTGCCCATTCAATGCAGCAAATTCCGCCTGCTTGCAGGTAGTCTGCAAAGCCTGCCGATTCAAATTGTTCATAGTGCTTAATGCGATAGAGATCAAAATGATAAATTGAATTATACACTTGGAGATAGGTGAAAGTCGGGCTTTGGATTTGATCGGGCTGGACTCCTGAGAGCGTCGAGATAAACCCTTTTAAAAAAGTCGTTTTTCCAGCGCCCAAATCGCCTTTCAGGGCAAGGATAAGAGACGGTTTTGCAAGCGTTTGCGCCATTTCAATGCCGTATTGAAACATCGCTTCGGGAGAACAAATCTCTTTAACTATTTCCTTCACTTGCATCTTCGAGCCATTGATCTAAGTAGGGTGAAAACTCTTCGATCTTGGAGGCTGCTTCAACAAAGGAGGAGATTTTACTTTCGTCTAGGTGCGTTTGAATGAACTGAAGAAATTGTTCTTCAATTTGGTACCGATTTTGATTAGGAACTTCGACAAGCTCAAGCGGCTTTAGCTGGTTTTTAATGAAATCTTCAATGACCGCTTGCTTCGAGTTGAAAAGCTTTCCGGTCACAACGGAAGAGAAGACGATTTTAGTGATCGGCTCTTTATATTTACCCATGTAGTTTTTAATCACTTCGGGATCTTCGGAAACAAAGAAGCGTTTGACACGAAGGCCGTCGAGCCTTTCAGTGTTTTCAGGACATTTTGAAACCCAATCATAAATCGCATCTTGAGGATTTGGGTGCGTGTTATCGCCAAAAACTTTGCCGGTAAAAGGGCAGATATAAACTTTTTTGGTTTGGTCGTTAACGCTGGGCTGGCCCATCTGAATTTTGATTTCGGTCTCGCGCCACAATTTGCCTTCTTTTTCAAGCTTATGAATAAGCTCGTCTTGGCTTTGGAAAATCATTTTCTCCCTCAAGAAAAGCACAGGACGAATGTTAAATTTTTTCTCTAAAAAATAGAGGTAGGTGGTGATTAAATCTGCTTTCTTATCACGTTTTAAAAACTTAAGTATTTCGTCTTTTAAATGATCCGAAATTACAACATTCGACATGAAATATCCGCCTTTTCAGGGTTTAAGCCAATCAGGTTACCGTAATGCTGGATAAGTTTCAAGGGATATAGCAAATATTTTAATTTTGATGAAAAACGGTTGTTTGAGAGGTCCGTTTGTGATAAGCTGGTGTTTCAAAGAAAGGATTTTATATGAAACGCAGTGTTGCAGATTCTCTCGTCCTAAAGGAAATAGCCGTTGAAGGATATGAAAAAGTTATTGTCGCAACGGATGAAAGAGCAGGTTTGAAAGCAATTATTTGCATTCACAATACAACTTTGGGCCCGGCGCTGGGCGGGACCCGTATTCATGCCTATCCTAGTTTCGAGGCGGCTTTGACAGATGCAAAACGGCTCGCGCGGGGAATGACCTATAAATCTGCGCTTGCAGAAGCAGGCCTTGGCGGTGGAAAGAGTGTGATCATGTGCAATCCTAAAAACAAAACACCGGAACTGCTCGCGGCTTTTGCCGAGGCGGTCGATCGTTTAGGCGGTCTTTATACCTGCGCCGAAGATGTGGGATGCACGATCGAGGATGCGACTTTCATCGGTAAACATACACCCTATGTTGTAGGGTGTTCTAGCGAAAAGAGCAGCGGCAACCCTTCCCCTTTTACTGCATGGGGAACGTTTCGCGGCATCGAAGCGGTGTTGCAAACGTTAGACGGAAGCCCTTCAGTTGCCGGCAAGACTATTGCTATCCAAGGAATAGGCAGCGTCGGAGTTCCTTTAGCCGAGTTTTTATTTTGGCGCGGTGCAAAACTAATTATCAGCGATATCGATTGGGAAAAAACGCAGCGGTACGCAAAGAAGTGGGGCGCAACAGCTTGTCCTGCAGATGATATTTTAAGTGTAAAGTGCGATATCCTCGCTCCGTGCGCACTCGGTGGAATTATCAACCCTCAAACTATTCCGCAGCTGCGCTGCCGCGGCATCGCAGGAAGCGCTAATAACCAATTATTGAACGATGCTGATGCTGATCTATTAAGACTCAGAGGAATTTTATATGCGCCTGATTTTGTCATTAATGCAGGCGGGCTCATCAACGTTAGCTTAGAAATCGAAGAAGCGGGATATAGTCCCACAAAAGCGCAGCAAAAAATTGATCAGCTTTATGATCAACTCATCCGCCTCTTTGGAATTTCAGAGCACAACAACTGCTCGACGCATCAAGCAGCCCTTTCTCTTGGCGATTACCGGCTTAAATACGGCGTTGGAAAACGTCAAATACCCCCTCGGTACCATCACCAAGAAACTGCAAAATGAAAAACTTGATTCATGTTCTTGAAGATGAAGTGCATGATGTGCTCAAGTCGGTTACCCAAGCTTTAGTTCAGCCCGAAGTAACAATCTCTACGCAGCCGCAATTTGGGCATTATCAATGCAACAACGCCTTAAAACTTGCCAAAGAGCTCAAAAAAAGTCCGCGCGAGGTCGCAGGGGCCATGGTTGCTGCCTGGGAAAAACTTCCCTCGTATGGCACGATGATCGCCAAGCTTGAAATCGCAGGGCCCGGATTCATTAACATCTTTCTGACTACTTCTTTTTTATCTCAAGAAATTACGAAGGTTCTTCACGATCCAAGGCTGGGCGTTCCATTGCCCGAGAAGATCCAGCGGATTATTGTTGAATTTTCCTCGCCCAATATCGCTAAAGAGCTCCATGTGGGACCTCTGAGGTCGACGATTATCGGAGATTGTTTGGCGCGTCTCGTTGAGTTTTTAGGGCACGATGTCTTGAGGCTCAACCATATTGGAGACTGGGGCACGCAGTTTGGAATGCTCATTGCCTACATGCGGGCCGAAGCGCCCGCTATTTTAGAGGGGCGCACATCGACCGATCTCCCCACTCTCATGGGCTTG
>JBGPMV010000099.1:0-5454 GCA_041487155.1 Rhabdochlamydiaceae bacterium | reverse complement strand
TGAAAACCCCCAACATCCGTTCTATGTCATTGTTGGAGGGGCAAAAGTTTCATCAAAGATTGGTGTTTTAAAATCGCTGCTAAAAAACGTCGATGCTTTTTTCATCGGCGGCGGGATGGGTCTTACTTTTTTAAAGGCGCTTGGATTTGAGACAGGCGCTTCGCCGGTTGAAGCTGCGCTCATGGATGAAGCCAAGGCTTTTCTTCAAAAGGCTCAAGAACAAAAAGTGTCGGTCTATCTACCCACCGATCTTGTGATTGCAGATCAATTTCGAAATGACGCAACCTATAAAACGGTGACTTTGCCGGAAGGTATTCCACCGGGCTGGATGGGCATGGATATCGGGCCGGCAACCGCAAACGCTTGGTGCGAGCAGCTCAAAAAAGCGTCAACTATTTTTTGGAACGGACCTCTAGGAGTTTTTGAATTCCCCCACTTCATGCGAGGAACTGCACAAATTGCCCAGTGCCTGATTGCTTCAGGGGCAATCACTGTGGTCGGCGGCGGGGATTCCGTGGCGGCAATTCAAAAATTAGGTTTAGGGGACAAATTCACCCACCTCTCAACAGGGGGCGGGGCCTCGTTGGAATATCTTGAAAAAGGGCATTTGCCCGGAATCGACGCTCTTAGCGACAAGTAAAACCTTTAATTTTACTTTACTATTTCATTGATATAATGGCTAAGCGGCATATATAATGTGAGGCGCATGAGTACAAAGCCGTTTGGCGCCCTGCGTGCCTTGTTATGGCCTGTTTACCGGGAAGAATACCCAAAATTCATCCCGATGTTTCTGATTTCTTTTCTCGTTTGCTTCAACTATTACCTTCTCCGTATTTCAAAAGACGCTGTTTTAATCACCGCTCCCGATTCGGGCGCAGAAGCGATTCCGTTCATCAAAATGTGGGGCGTTTTACCCATCGCTCTTCTGATGACGTTTATTTTTACACGATTTTCTAATTGGCTCAACCGGCGCACGATCTTTTATGCGATGATGTGGCTCTTTATCGGCTACTTTGTCATTTTCACGTTCCTCCTGTATCCTAACCGCGAAGCTCTCCATCCTAACGGCTTTGCAGATCAACTCCAATCGCTTCTTCCTCAAGGCTTTAGAGGGTTTGTTGCGATTATTCGAAATTGGACGTACTCCACGTTCTATGTGATGTCCGAGATGTGGAGCACTATGATGATGACGATCTTGTTCTGGGGGTTTGCCAATGACGTCACTTCCGTCAAAGACGCTAAAAGATTTTACGGCCTTTTCGGGGTGGGAACCAACCTGTCGGGAGTCGTCGCAGGGGCGATAGCCTCCTACTTATCTGCCAAGCAATTTAATTCTGCGATTCCGTTTGGGACGACCGCCTGGGATCAATATATTTTATACCTTTGCGTGATGGTCATCGCATCTGGCCTTCTTTGCATGGGGCTTTATTGGAAGATGAATAAAGACGGCAACGGCTATACTGAAGAAACCTTGAGGGCGCACCGAGAAGCGCCTGTGAAGATGGGAATGCGCAAAAGCTTCCAGTCCATCGTAAAATCCCCTTATCTGATGCTGATAGCAATTCTGGTCTTTGCCTTTAACATCGTGATTACCCTTGCAGAAGTTGTCTGGAAAGATCAAGTAAAGCAGCTTTACCCTATCAACACTGATTTTAACGGCTATATGGCCGATGTCAATTTTTGGATCGCTCTGATAGCGGTGGTCATCTCATTCTTTATTTCCGGGAATTTGATCCGCGCGCTCGGATGGACAAAGAGCGCCCTTATTTCACCTCTCTTGACGCTCGTGACAGGGAGCTTATTCTTTGCTGCGCTGCTTCTTCCGAAGGATTCTCTCATGGGAATTTGCGTCTCTTTTGGAACATCGCCGCTAGCTCTTGCAGCCTTTTTGGGGTCTTTGCAAAATTGTATTCTGCGGGGGACCAAATACAGCCTGGTGGACGCCACCAAAGAACTTGCATTCATTCCGCTTTCACAAGCAGCACGGCTTGAAGGAAAAGCAGCAATTGACGGCGTCGGATCCCGCCTTGGGAAGTCGGGCGGCTCTGCGATCTATCAATTTCTCTTATTTACCTTTGGGACGATTGCCGCAAGCACGCCGGCCGTTGCTTTCCTGCTTCTATTCGCGATAGGAGGATGGATTATCTCTGTCCGCTCTCTGGGTAAACAGTTCAATTCCATTACCACCGAACCTGCCCCTGAATCCGTCAGGGAAGCTGCCTCTTAAGCTGCATCTCGTTTGAGCTGATCGATATCGCTGATCGCTTGATGAAATTTTTTGTCATTCGCTTTTTCAATCACATCGATTTCATCCACAATTTTTTTCACATCTTGTGAAACTTTCATCGGCAGTTTTTCATTGGGATATAGCTGCCTTAAAAAATTTTCGATATAAACCTTACAATTGGTATAAGCTGCTGCATACCCCGCAAGGGCTTCTGTCTTTGCTTCAGGGCTGTGCGCCCCTTTCCATTGATTCCAATGACGCATCATTTCTTGAACGGCAATTTTTGCTGCCTGCAGATTAGCCTCTATAGAACGATTTTTTTTCATACCCTATCCTCTTCTTTCCTTATAATTAGAATACTAACAAAACAGCTATTAAATCAAATTAAAACTTGATGTCTGATAATTATAATTGACACTGCGTATACTGTCATCCTAACAAAACCATAAGAGACACAGGCTATGCAAGTTAACGATTTAAATTAATTATTGTTTCCCTTTTTAACCCCTTCAGGCATTAAAATAGATACAATGGAAAGCTTACTCATTTGGATTACAGAACATGCTCAGCATGCGCATTGGTTTATTTTTGCCGCCATCTTGCTGGCCGGCTTTAATATTCCTATCAGCGCAGATGTTTTGATTGTCGGGGCTGCCGTCTTGGCTGCCACACTGATCCCTCAGCACTTCTGGCATCTTTATTTAGCGATCTTTTTAGGATGTTATTTTTCGGCCTGGATTGCTTACTGGTTTGGCCGGCTCGTAGGAACCAAGCTCTGCCGTTTTGGGTGGTTTCAACGATTTTTCCCGGCAGAGAGGATAGAAAAAATCCAAAAATTTTACCAGAGGCATGGCTTTTGGACTCTCATCTTGGGACGGTTTATCCCTTTTGGCGTTAGAAACTGCATTTTCATGTCGTCGGGCATCAGCAAAGTTCCTTTTTTTCGATTTGCGTTGCAAGATTTACCCGCTTGCTTGATTTGGACGTCCCTTTCATTCTACCTTTTTTATAGCCTTGGAAAAAATTTTCATACCCTACTTGCTCACCTAAAAATTGTGAACGTGATTATTTTCTTAGCTTTCGGTGTGACGGTAATTACCCTTCTTTGGTATAAGCGAAGGAAAAAAACAGCAGTGGAAAACTTGTAAGGTCCATGTTTAACTTATCAAATAGCTTATCCCTCCTGAGGGCACCTTTAGCACTAGTCTTTTTAGTCGAGAGCCCGACATTGCGCCTTATGGCTATTCTCCTTGCCATGCTGACCGATAGCGTCGACGGATATTTAGCCCGCAGATCTAAAACAACTTCGAGGTTCGGGGCCGTCTTAGATCCTGCCATGGATAAGTTTTTTGTCTTTTTTGCCCTGGCAGTCTTATTTTCAGAAGGTAGAATCGAAATCTGGGAAGCGCTCATGATGGTCTCACGCGACTTTGCTCTCTGCCTCTTCGGACTCTATTTAAGCTTATCGGGACTGTGGCAAACCTATGAATTTAGAGCCATACGATGGGGTAAAATCACAACAGCGCTTCAATTTTTTGTGTTGATTGGATTGACATTCGGATACACGATGCCCAGCTACCTGTACTATTCTTTCGTCGCTTTTGCTTTATTTGGATTATACGAACTTTTCCAGTTCAAAAAGCAATCTTCACAAAGTTAAGAAATCGTTTTCCAAGCTGCTACCGGAATCGCAAGCGGCACGTTTGCCTCTTGAAGAATCGCTTCAAGTTCAAGCAAAATCCGGTGCTGAAATTCGTTAAAAGCTTCTTGATCGGTGATCGTCGAGTAGGCTTCTATCTCCATTTCGCACGCATATTCTCCAAACGTTTTAAGGAATACATGCACAGGATAACGGGCATCGATCTGAGGTATTTTCAAAAGATGGGCTTTCATTTTTTCAACGATTTCAGGAACCTTGTTGATATTTTCAAAGCCGATTTTCAAAATTTGTTTAATGTGGCGATGCGTCATGCGCGAAACATTGATCAGGAGCATGGTAGAAAAGAAATTATTAGGAAGATAGACCGGCCGCTTCTCTTTATCTCGGATAGATGTCCTAAACCAGCCGATCTCTTCGATATGCCCTTCAAGGTTTTTTTCGGGCAGGTAGATCTGATCGCCTATGACAAACGGCCGCGTAATATGGAGCATAATCCCGCTGCAAAAGTTGGCCATCACGTCTTTCCCGGCAAAACCGATGGAGGCGGCCCCAATGCTTCCGAAGGCAAGAAGAGGAGCGGTATTTACACCAAAGATCTGCAGAATAATCAGACCCGACAAAACTCCGACGGCAACCGTTGCAAGTTTTCCTACCATGTGAACCGTGGTGGAATCAACCTTCTTCGAAGGCTGCGCTAAAAATGCAAGCTCAACTTCCTTTTTCCAACGGTAAAAAATCCAAGTAATGGTTCCAATAACCGCTGTTTTTCGAATAGCATCTAAATATTTGACAGCGATAGAAAAGTTAATATGCTCGCTGGCGACATCGATCAAATAGGCAGCTC
This sequence comes from Rhabdochlamydiaceae bacterium, assembly GCA_041487155.1. Lineage (GTDB taxonomy): Bacteria > Chlamydiota > Chlamydiia > Chlamydiales > Rhabdochlamydiaceae > PALSA-1444. The sequence continues at coordinate 723 of JBGPMV010000099.1, read as the reverse complement.
CTAAAACCCAAATCAGAACCGAGAGAGGCAGCCGGAATATTTTCCCCAGACGCGTTTTCCACCCCCGCCGATTTTTCTTCTCTGCATGCCGGATGGCTATTTTGACCCCATACTGAATGATCAAAAGAGCCCCAATGCCCACTAAACCTTCTACCCACCAAAAATAATTTGAATTCATGCTACTATTATAGCAGAAACATGGAAGAATTTCTACTATTCTCTTAGAGAAATATGTCTGACAACGGTGACATTGCTATGCTGGATGGCTCTTAAACCGACCCAACATTGGTGGACGATGTAATGAACGACTGCAGCAATCCTATCAGGGTCATTTGAAGCCCATAGAGCAATCGCATCTTGAACCTGAATAGTCGCAAGCATCTCGCCGCCCACTCGTATCAGAATGACCGCTGCATCTGTAAGCGGAGATCCGATGTCGATTCTTGCAATCTCGTTTTCCTGATTGGGAATGTAAAAAACCGTACCCTTAATTCCAAGTATTTTTTCAAAAAAATCATTTCTTTTGCGGGGACTCTTACTAATCGACTCTAGATAGCTAATAATTTTGTCTCTTGTTGCCTTCAGAACATACTGAGAGCTCTCTCTTGAAATCTCATGAGCTTGAAAAAGCCCGAGCCTTTTCGGAATGACATGACCAGGTGATAAATAAAGAGGCAAATTATTTGCTTCGAGCATTCCCATGTCAACGATACTTTTTTGCAG
>JBGPMV010000098.1:0-5581 GCA_041487155.1 Rhabdochlamydiaceae bacterium | reverse complement strand
ATGAGGAGGTTGAGGTAGGTAAGGCTCCAGGCAAGCTCTTTGGGAATATTTTGCAGCTTGGTGTAAGCTGTGATGATTTTTTGGCAGTACTGGGGACTGTTTTCAAGATGGAAAAGCATTTTGTAGGCTTGGAGGGCTGCGTGGGTGTTGTTTCTTTTTTCAAAACCTTCGGCAACGTTTTGGAGATGCTCTTTTAAGTGAGGCGTTTTATGCTGCTTTTGGATGAGATCAAGAGTGACTTGTTCGTCGATGAACGAGTCGTGTGAAACAGCTCTTGCTTCTTGCGTCAGCTGCTCTGCCGCTTGGTAATTGTGGGTTTGGAGAGCACGGAGGGCTCCTTTAAGGAGGATGTGGGCTTTGATTTGAGGGTTCTCGATGAGGGCCGCAAGCAGGCTATAGAGGGTGATTTCTGTGGGGTGTTCTTTGAGGGTGCGTTTATAAAGGTTAATGGCTTGATCGGGGTGCTCTTTGGAGAGGATTTGGGCGGTTTCGATAGAGAGTTTTAGGGCTTTTTGGGTCTCTCCTGTGAGATGATAAAGTTCGATGAGGATGAGGTTGGGGTGGAGTTTGTTGTTTTTGTTGGATTGTTCTAGGGTTTGGATGGCTTCTTGGTAGTTTTTAGCTTTGAATTGGTAGTAAGCGAGGTAAAGGGTCGCAAGGTGGGCTTTTTCGGGCTCCTCTATTTTTTCAAAGAGAAGGGGGAGATTTTTATAATGAGTCCAATCATTTGTGTACTGAAACGCTTTTGTATAAAACTCGAGGGCTTCTTGGTATTCTCCTTCGTCTGTATAGGTTTGAGCCATTTGGAGGTTGGTTTCTGCGAGGCGGGGGTTTTCTTTTTGAAAGTGGCCGAACGTGGGGATGGGATCTTGTTTTTTCCACTCTTCTAAAGTTTCTTTTACGAGCCTGTTAGGAACGAGGGAATAAATGGGCTCTCTACTGATGGGACATTCGTTTTTGCTTTTGAGGTGCTTTTCGATGGCTGTTTTTTCAAATGTGTGTCCATGCTCGTCCATGACAGGATCTTGAAAAACTTCTAGGGTGATGGGGCAGCTAAACCGTTCGATGTCTTTATGTTCGGCAAAGATGAGGGGTTTGGTTTTTTCAATGGCGTGCTCGAGAGCTTTTTCACAGTTTTGTTCTTTGTCTTGTTTGAGGGTGGAGGGAAGATGCTCTCTTGGGAGGAGGTTTTGTTCTGCGAGTTGCTCTAAGACGGTGTCAAAATGGCCTTGTACAACCAGTAAACCAAAGGTTTTGGAAGGAATGGTTTGTTTGAAGAGGCATTTTTGGGAAAGGTCGAGGATTTTTAGGGTGAGGTTATCGTTTCCTTTGAGTTTGAAGAGGTAGAGAGTTTCAAAGGTGCGGTATTGATGCTTGGACGATTGGATGGTACTCATGCTTTCCTCCTTAGGAGGTATTTTGATGGATTTTCGAGAGTGATTCTAAAGATTTAAATGTATTGGGTCAATTTTTTGTTTTGCTGTGTATTTTATTCTTGGAAAGCATAGTTCTTTTCAAAAAATCCCGGAGAGAATCATCGAGAGCTTAAAGGAATTGAATTATTACATGCCTGCCTCACCCACCACTGAAGGGGATGAGTAAGGCATGACGATCGTTCAAATTAGGCTGATTTGGTGTCGCTAGCGCTTCGATTTGGCTTTGACAAAGCAGAGTCCAAATGCTGAGCGGAAGCCGTATACCTTACTTGATTTCGGCTTTCCATTTTGTTTCGGCTTGAACAACCGTTTCGCTCTGCGATGTTTTTTCCATCACTGAACAGCTTTCTTTATTTCTTCGTTGTTCCTCGTCTCTAGAGGCGCGGTATCCGCCATTAGAAGAAAAAAGAATAACAAGAACAGCAAGCGAGACTAAAATTCCAATAAATGCTTTCATTTTTGTTGACATAAGATAACTCCTTATATTCTTAGCAACATAGCAGAACCACTCTATTTCGAACTATGCCAGTCTTTCGTTTAAATCTCCAATCAGCTATTAATACATTGAGAATCATCATCATGGATCATAAGAGCGCTGCCATTTATGTCGTCAAAACCTTGAAAGAAGCAGGCCATATCGCCTACTTTGCAGGGGGCTGGGTGCGTGATTTCATCATGAAACACCCTTCGGATGATATCGATATTGCCACTTCTGCCAGCGTCGAAGAGATCCAAGCCCTCTTCCCCAAAACCATTCCCGTCGGCGTCTCCTTTGGGATCGTCATTGTAGTCATTCAGTCTCATCAGTTTGAAGTTGCAACTTTCCGCAAAGACCGCGGGTACATCGATGGCCGCCGCCCTACTGGAATCGATCCCGCGCCGCCCCAGGTCGATGCCGAGCGCCGAGACTTTACGATTAACGGTCTTTTTTACGATCCCCTTGAAGATAAAATCTACGACTTTGTCGGAGGAAAAGATGATATTCGTAAAGGAGTCATTCGAGCTATCGGCGACCCTATAGAGCGATTTACAGAAGACAGGCTGAGAATGATGCGCGCTGTGAGATACTCTACCCGGTTTGGCTTTCCAATCGAGTCGGATACGCTCCAGGCTATTTTAAAACTTTCTTCCACGCTTCTTCCCTCCGTCGCCATGGAACGGGTTTGGCAAGAGTTTAAAAAAATGTCTCAATTTGCTCATTTCGACTCAGGGCTTGTCACCCTCCACCAACTGAATCTTTTACCAACCATTTTCCCTCAGCTAAAAGAGCTATCAACAGAGCACATTCAAAAAAGAGTTAAGTTCATTTCCCAGTTTCCTAAAAATGCTCCGACGATTGCCGAGCTCTTAGAGCTGTTTCCAGATCTATCCCTAGAAGAGGCGCTCGGTCTCTGTGAAAATCTTAAACTTTCCAGAGAGGATCGGTCGTTTGTCGAATTTTATATTCATGCTATCCGTTTAATGGAGCTGCCAAATGCCTGGAAAGCGGAGCTAGAGCCCCTCGAGTGGGCCTACTTTTATGCTAATATCCACTCTCAATTGGTTGTAGAAATCATTGCCTGCCATTTCGATCCTGCTCATAAAGAGATCTTTTTAGAAGAGCACGCAAATTACCGCCAAAAATTGGGTCAAGCGATTCTCAGAATCCAATCGGGAGAGCCGATTGTTCGTGCAGAACACCTCATGGCAGAAGGAATTAAGCCGGGAAAGCAGCTGGGGCTCCTTTTGAAAGAAGCGGAAAAAATTTCCGTTAATGATGAAATTGAAGACAGAGCTCAAATCATCGATCGCTTAAAAAAATCTTCTCTTTGGAATTGAACGTCTCCGATTTCCACCGCTCAATGCGGTCTTGAACGTGCTCAAGCTGTCTCTCTTTTGATCCTTTATAGAGACGGCCTACATCGAGCAGTATCGGACGATCTCCAACAAAGCCGTAGTTGTTGCTCACAGCTTTATCGCGGTCTGCATAACCTTTGTCAATCCGATACTGGACAAGCTCATAGACAGAATGAATCGCTTTTTCCACCTCTGCCTGCCTGCCATCTTGGGCTAGCCTCCCCAAGCGATGGAAGAGAAGTTCGGCTTTTTCCTGGATGACAAATTCAGTCTCATCGGCCTCCAGATGATGCCTGCGGCCTTCTTGATCGACAATTGTGAGTTTTTGGTGCATGTTGTCTGTTTTTGCCAGATGGATCCAAACAACGCCTGTCTCTTTCCGTAAATCTTCATAGGCATATTTATATCCATTAAAAACCCAATTAAGGTTGCGAATGCGCCTGCGAACGACATGCGGGCAGAGCTGATCTAAAATGGAGGGAGTGAACCGGCGCATTTTAAAAAGCTTTAAAACATACTTTTCATCTTTGCTCTGAAAAGCAATCGATTGCTCCCCTTCTCCAAGGAACGTAAAAGGCTGTGATAAAAGGGACTGAATCTGTTTTTTTTCTTTTCCTTCCAGCTCTTTAATCGACCAGCGCGGACTGGGAGGAAGCGTCGATGAAACTTTGCCCGGTGAGAACGCATGGCGATCGTACCGCTCTAAAGTGGCATGGCATGCCTTCAAAAATGGGGTGTCTGGAGCCGGCAATTGCTGCAATTTTTTTGGGGGCTTCATAAATAAAAGAAACCAGAGGCCTAATAAAACAGCACATGCAACGATTAATCTTGTTGATCTAGCCACTTGTCAATCCGTTCTAAAATTCGATCTTTATCTTTAGGCTTATGCCCTCTGAAAATCCGCCCCACATCCAGCTGAATCGCCCGATCCCCGACAAAGCCAAAATTATGCGTCACAGCTTTATCATGATCTGCGATCCTCTTGTCGATTCTTCTTCTGACAAGATCCATCACCTGCGTCAGAGCCTCATTCATCCTTTCTTTATTACTACGGAGCTTTTGCAGTCTATCAAAAATAAGCTCAGCCCTTTCTTGAACCACGAACTCGACCTGATCCAGATCGACAACATACGACCGGTGGAGCTTATCGATCAGCTTAACTTTTTTGTTAAGATCTGTTGTCTTATTCAGGTGAATGTACATCAACCCCGCATCTTCTTGCATCTCTTCAAAAGCAAGTTTGTGGGAAGCATAAATGGAAAAAAGATTTTCCTTCCTCTCCTGAGACCGATCTCCTTCCCAAAGATCTCTTAAATGAAAAATTTCATGCTTCATTCGAAAGAATTTTAGAACAGTCTTGCCGTCTTCAGAGACAAAAGCATACGACTGAGACCCTGCTCCCAAATACTTAAACGTCTGTGAAAAGATTTCATCCATTTTTTTTTGCTCGCTCTCTAAAGGCGCGGCAACTTCCCATTCGGGATGGTAGGTAAAGTCAGAGGTTATTTTTGCAACGGAAAAGCCTAAGACCTTGCTATGGTAGGCATAGTGCCATCCCCATAAAAAGAGCGTCGCTGCAAGGACGCTCCACAAAATCTTGCTCCTGAATTTAGATTGTGTCATCATAAGATCTTCCATGATACCACGCTTGATCACTAGCTTACAACATCCTCTCGTCAAAAAACTTGTTAAACTCAGAGAGAGCCGAGATTTTCGAAGAGAGGAAGGGACGCTCCTGCTCGCCAGCGAAACCGTCATTCAAGAAATAGCTCCCCATTGCCAGATAAAAACTTTAATCTCGACAAAGCCTCTTCCGCTAAAAGCCTCAACCTCCGAACTGGCAAGCCCCGAAGTGCTTCAAAAAATTATTGGGCATAAAACCGATGATTTAGTCGCAGCAGAAGTCATCATACCCTCTTTTAACGACTTCAAAAATGGCCGGCTGATCGCCCTTTTAGACGGCCTGAGCGACCCCGGAAACGTCGGAACGATTTTTCGAACCGCCCTTGCCCTCGGCTGGGATGGCATTTTGGTGATTCAGGGATCTGCCGATCCTTATAACGATAAAGCCCTAAGAGCCTCTCGCGGAGCGCCGCTGATTCTTCCTTGGAAAGAACTTTCTTGGCAGGAAGCCGAGGCTTTTGTGAAAGAATCCAAACGGAACGTTGTTGTCGCAGACACAAAAGGCACCCCTCTTTCTCAGATGAAATTCTCCGCACCCCTGCTCTTAATTTTAGGCCACGAGACCCGCGGGCCGTCTCACAATGCACGTTCTTTGGGAGAGCCGATCACGATCCCCATGAAAGGAT
>JBGPMV010000097.1:0-5626 GCA_041487155.1 Rhabdochlamydiaceae bacterium | reverse complement strand
CTAACTAATTAATTCGCGGCAAAGCCGCCTTTGTGATCTCAGTGTTCTCAGTGGTAAAATACTCCTAATTAGTAAGTTAAAGTAAAAGGCTACTTTCGATCTTGATTGATGAGTTTTCTGACAGATAATTTCTTGCCAAGCGTTATGCCTTTCTTTAATGTTTTTAAAGTACGTATGGCTTCGGTTACAGGGTGGATTTCATTCTTGTTTTTAGTAAAAGGTATAATCATAGCGACTTACTCCACAGTTACAGACTTGGCGAGGTTGCGGGGCTGGTCGATATCGGTGCCGCGGCAGCGGGCCATATGGTAGGCTAAAAGCTGGGTGGCAACGGAGAAGGGGATGGGGGCTAGTTCATCGAGGCAATCGGGGAGGATGATCAGGTCGTTTGCAATCCTCTCTATATCAGGGGTTTGCGGGAAGGCAAAGGCGAGGAGCGGGGCTCCGCGGGCTTTGATTTCCATCATGTTGCTGACCATTTTTTCTAAGGTTCTGCGGTTGCCGCAGAGGGCGATGACGGGGAGGTTGGAGTCGATGAGGGCAATCGGTCCGTGTTTCATCTCGCCGGCAGGATAGCCGCAGGCGTTGATGTAGGAGATTTCTTTGAGTTTGAGGGCGGCTTCTAAGCTGGTGGGGAACATGTAGTGACGGCCGAGGAAGAAGAAGTTGGAGTATTTGGCGTATTTTTCAGCGACTAGTTTGATTTGGGGCTCTAAAGCTAAGACCTCTTCGACGATTTGGGGGATCTGGCGGAGCTGGGTTAAGAATTTCTGCCCTTCGTCTTTGGCGAGGTGTCTTTGGCGGCTGAGGAGGAGGGCGAGGAGTGAGAGGACGGTGATTTGGCTGGTAAAGGCTTTGGTGGAGCAGACGCTGATTTCAGGGCCGGCGCGGAGGAAGATGGTGGCATCGGCTTCTCGGGTGAGCGTTGAATTCCGCACGTTGCAGATGGCGAGGACTTTAGACCCTTTTTGTTTGGCTTCTCGGACGGCGGCCACGGTATCGAGGGTTTCGCCCGATTGGCTGATGGCGATGACAAGGGTATGCTCTGAAATAATCGGATTTTTATAGCGAAATTCGGAGGCGATTTCTGCTTGGCAGGGGATGCGCGCTTTTTCTTCGAGGAGCGATGCGGCGATCAAGCCTGCATGCCAGGAGGTGCCGCAAGCAAGGATTAAGATGCGGCGTGTCGACTGTAGATCTTGAAGAGAGAGATGGAAGTTTTCGAATTCGACATTACCAAAATCTTCAATGATGCGGTTATGGAGGGCTTGTTTGAGAGTTTCTGGCTGCTCAAAGATCTCTTTGAGCATGAAATGTTCGAAATCGCCTTTAGATCTGCTGAAGGTATCAAGGGTGAGTTTTTCAGGAGTCTTTGCAATAGGGGTCCAGGCAGGATCAAAGACTTCGATTTTATCGGCTTGGACAACGGCTAGTTCATCGTTGCGCAGGAACAAGATATCAAGCTCGGAGCTATGGAAGGCATTAGGATCGGACGAGACATAAGCTTCGTTTGTGGTGGGGTTGAAGGCAATGGCGATCGTGTTTTCGCGTGCAGCGGCGATGATTTGATCAGGGTGGTTTTTATGGATGACGGCCAGGCCCCAAAAACCTTGCATGAGTGAAAGGGCTTGTTGCGTGGCGGCAGCTAGATCGCCTTTATAGTAGTAAGCGATCAGCTGGGCGATCACTTCTGTATCGGTTTCAGATTTGAATTTTACCCCATGGCTCTCCAACATCTCTCGGAGGATCCGGTGGTTTTCTATGATGCCGTTATGGACGACGGCGACGTTGAGATCTTGGTCAAAATGGGGGTGGGCATTTTCTTTGGTGGGCTCGCCATGAGTGGCCCATCTTGTGTGAGCAATGGCAAGCGTTAAGGGGAGGGGCTCTGCGGTCCAGGCTTGTTCTAAGGCGCGGATTTTGCCGGCTTCTTTCCAGTATTTGAGCTCGCCTTGATGGATGCCGCAAAGGCCTGCGGAATCATAGCCGCGGTACTCGAGGCGCTCGAGTCCTTTAAGACAGATGACAGCCGAATCTTCCGGCCCTATATATCCAAATATTCCACACATATGTTATAGCTCCGAAATATAGCAAAAGATCATTCAGGAAGGAATACAAAAATTTTATATGAAAGCAGAAAAGGTAAGCCATTCAGCAGTAGATAACCACACTTATAAAGTTTTTCCTAATGATTTAAATTCATACGGAACGGCGTTTGGGGGGATGATTATGGCGATTTGCGATCGCACAGCTCTCGTTGTTGCCGAGCGGCACAGCCGAAAAACCTGTGTGACGGCGTCGGTCGATTCAATGCACTTTTTAAGGCCGGCAGGACAAGGAGATATTTTACTTTTCAGCGCGGCGATTAACAGGGCTTGGAAGACATCGATGGAGATTGGGGTGAAGGTAATTGCCGAGCATTATGAGACAGGGGAGCGGCGCCATATTCTTTCTGCCTACTTTACGTTCATTGCAATCGATGAAAATAAAGTGCCTACTCCGGTTCCTCAGGTCCTGCCTGAAACGACTTTAGAAAAGCGGCGGTATGAAGAGGCGAACTTAAGGCGCGAAAATCGGAAGGCGGAAGCTGAAGCCCGTAAATCTAGACGTTTGAATGATGAATTAACTTAGTCCAAATACGATTTTGATCCATCTCCCAAGGTAGTTTCCCAATCTTTCATTGTCTCAAGCTGTCCTTTGTCTTCTCGAGCCATCTCGTATTCACTACGCAGCTGATTTTTTTTGACTTCCAGCTCTTTTTTACAGAGAAGCGCCATAAAGAGGGGAAACTCTTTGCGGCTGCGGTTTTCCATGGAGGCTTTGCCGCCGGTGCTCTTTTTATCAGAAATCCATTCTTCGACGGTTTCGATGAGAAAGCCGGCTTTTGCGAGCTCTTGAAAATAGTATGAAAGAGGATGGTGGAACGACCAGGTGGTGGCCGATTGTTCATTTTTCCCGGGGTTGGTTTGGATGGGGATTTTTAGATCGCTCATATAGAGATCAAGGCGGCGGTATTGGAGTTTTTTCGCTTCATCAACGCCCCAGGACGATTGGCGGGGGATTCTGAAGCAGGGATGGTTGAGGACGAGGAGGAGTTTACCTTCGGGCTGCAGATGATGAGCGGCATTTTTAAAAGCGCCTTCCGGGTGTTCTAAATTTTGCGTCACTAAAATCAGGGCTGCATGGGTAAAGGGGTCGTCTTTGATCTGAAGCGGCTTTGTAATATCAGAAACATAAAACGGGTGCTTGGATTTTACTTTGGCGCTTTGGATAAGTGAAGCTGCTGCATCGACGCCTGCGTAACGAACGCCAGGGGGAATAGATCTTGCTAGGACGCCTTGTCCGCAACCGAGATCAAGGAGGCTGCTCCCTTTATGCAGATTTAAAAGACGGAGCGAGCTTGGCAAGACGATCTGTTCATGGTAGTAATGCCCTTTTTCTCCGACGATTGAGTCATACCATTTATGCGAGGATTCCCACGAGGTGCTCATTCATCTTCTCCGGTTTCATGGGAAAGACGTTTGGTCCAGTTAGGCTTTTTAAACTTTAAGATCAGTGATGGAGCCAGGCAAATCAGGACAACACCTACAGCAAGAAAGGCGACGTAAAAAAAGACGTTTCCTGTCGGTATTTGTGCGGGAGGGAAAAAGCCGATGATGAAGACGAGAAAGGAGCTGATGATTCCAAGTCCTGCTGTAATCCACATTCCATAATTGCCGCCGGGGATTTTATAGGCCCGTTTGATTTTAGAGTGGGAATATCTGAGCTTAATAGCGGAGGCGAACATAATGATGTACATGACCAAGTAGACTTGGGCAACGAGCACCGTCAAAATCCAATAGGCGCTGTTGATGGAGGGCATGAGAACAAAGAGGAGGCTTAAACCGGTGACGATCCATGCTTGGGTGATGAGGAGGTTCCCGGGCATTCCATGGGAGTTAAGCTGGCGGAATTTTGGGGGAAGGTCTCCATGCTGCGCGGCGGCGAGAAGGCCTCTACTGGGGCCGACGATCCAGGTGCTGAGCGAGGCGACCGCTCCGCAGACGACTAAAAGCGCCATCAAAGGAATGAGGCCATGAAGGTTGTAGCTATTCACGAAGAGAACAAACGCTTGCATGGTGCCGCCGGTTAAGCTGATCTCGCTTTGAGGGACGACGCTGGCAATCGAAAGAACTCCTAAGATGGATGGAATAAGGACGATCAGGACGGTGTAAATCATTGCGCGGGGATAGTTTCGTTGAGGGTTTTGAACATCTCGTGCATGGATGGCAGACATCTCCATCCCGCAGAGGGAAAAGAGGACGCCGGTGAAGATCACCCACTGCTCAGGAGATGACATGTTCGGGATGAATGAGTCCCAGCTGAAGTCGATTTGAAGAGTTTTGTCTGAAAAAAACCAGGTACAGCCCATAAAAATAATCACGGCTGCGGGGATGAACGATCCTACAATAACTCCAAAACTGCTGATCCAACCGGAGATTTTCATACCTTTCATATTGACCCAGGTTAAGATCCAAAAAGCGGCCAATGATGATAAGATGAGATAAGTTTTATTGTTTCCCCAGCTCGGATCAAACATATAAGCAATCGTAGTGGCAATGAATGTCAAAATGGTGGGATACCAGATGACGTTTTCGATCCAGAGCAGCCAGATGGCTAAAAATCCCAGCCGCTGGCCAAAGGCTTCTTTGACCCAAATAAAAATCCCGCCGATCTTAGGCCAGCCAGTGGCAAGTTCTGCAGCGACCAGCGCTGTGGGGAGAAAGAAAATGAGCGCGGCAAGTAAAAAAAAGAAAACAGAGGAAAAGCCGGTCTCTGCAATGGTGGGCCAATTACGGATGCTTCCGATCGCGGCCAAGTTGATCATGACAAGGGTAAAAATAGAGATGATTTTTTTTGACATATGGACTTCAATAATGGCAAGTTGCAGTTAAAATTTCTAGACAAATCAGCTTGAATAGCTCAATATGCGGTTATGATCAATCAGAGGTCGCTCCAGGTTGTAGGTCAGGCGCATCTTGCGCATGGCTTTATAAAACCTCAATATGAATCGTATTGTTTTTCTCAAATTCCAAATACCATTTTAACACTTTTGGGTTGCGGAAAAGAGGGTCTTCCCAAAGACTGCATTCAATCGGGACCTACAGACCGGGTCGTTCTTCTCTTGATCGATGGTTTCGGCTGGAAGTTTTTTGAAAAATATAAAGATAAGTACCCTTTTTTAAAACGGATGTCTCAAGAGGGGATTATTTCCAAACTGACATCACAGTTTCCATCGACGACTGCCGCTCACATCACGACTCTTTGCTCAAACCAGCCTGTCGGACAGCATGGGATTTATGAATGGTTCATCTATGAGCCGTCTTTAGAGAGGGTTGTTGCCCCGCTTTTGTACTCTTTTGCAGGGGATAAAAGGCTTGGGTCTTTGGAAGGCGTCCTCAATCCTTCTGAATTTTTCCCCGAAAGTTTATTTTTTAAAAAGCTGCAAGAACACGGCATCAACGCAACAATTTTCCAGCAAGATGCGATTGCAGGCTCCATCTATTCCAAGTCGATGTTTACCAGTGCAAACAGGGTGGGTTATAAAGATTGGAAAGACGGCATAAAATTGCTAAAAGATCATCTT
>JBGPMV010000096.1:0-5675 GCA_041487155.1 Rhabdochlamydiaceae bacterium | reverse complement strand
GGAATAATCGGAAACGGCACGCCTTCTTCATCCAGAGCAATATTTTCAAAGTCATAGAGCCAGGCGCAGGGCTGGCGTACGGTATAATCGATGTAAACGGTATCGGGTTTGATGACTTTAACTTCGGCTTTTTTGATGACGGGTGAGAGTTGGAGTCTTTTCTTGGCGATGGCAGGATCAAAATGTTTTGCCAGAACGGGTCTATCGGCAGAAAGATTGATGACTTCGGCAAGATAAGGTGTTTTGAGCGCCTCTTTTTGGGGTCCTGTCTGGACAACGCGGCATAAATAATCGATCTTTTGGGGTGCTTTCCAAAAAGCGCGCATGGTTTTCGTGACGGCTCCAGGTAGGATGAGCATCGAACCGACGATCCAGGCAAGCGCTTCAACGTATGAATGTTTCTTCATAACTTAACAGGAGGTTTCTCAGGAGGTCTTAAGTGTCTTTTGTGAGCGCGCGTCCGGTGCAGGCTTGCAATAATGATGCGATTGACAACCTCTGTACGATTTAAACCTTCGGCCTCCCAGATGGCGGGATAAACGCTCATGGGGGTCAGCCCCGGCATTGGATTGACCTCATTTAAGATCCACGTTCCATCGGGATCTAGAAAGAAGTCGATGCGGGCAAGTCCGGAACATCCGACGGCTCGATAGACTGTTTCTGCTGCAAGGCGCCCGCTTTGGAGCACGTCAGGAGGCAAAGGAGCTTTAGGAATCGAGGGTTTTCCGGAGGCGAGGTATTTATTTTCATAGGTGTGGATCTCCTCTGCGCGAACAACTTCTGCAGCATCTGAAACTACGACCTCGTCATCGCCGATAAAGCCGAACTCCATCTCGCGCCCTTTCATCTCCTCTTCGACTAAGAAACGGTAGTCGAGTTTTGAAATCTGTTGAATCGCTTCATCGATTTGTTCTCTTGTTTTCACGCGGTGGACGCCAAAGGTTGATCCGAGGTGAATGGCTTTGATGAAAAAGGGAAACTGAAACTCTTTTAAAATTTTTTCTCGGACTTCATTCGGTCTTTTCATCCAGTCGTGGGTTGTAAATTCTATAAAGCGCGCAACTTTGATGCCGTGCGACTCAGCGATATGCTTGGTCCATGCTTTATCCATGGTGACAGCGCACGATCTGAAATCGCAGCCGACATAAGGCACGTCTAGGGTTTCTAAAAAACCTTGGATCATGCCGTCTTCTCCAAACGGTCCGTGAAGAATAGGAAAAACTAAATCTGCATTTTGCAAGCGTGCGACCACGTCCGGCAAGGTTATTTTCTTCCCCTCATGCATCCAATCTCCCTCTTTTGAGATCGTCCATTTCTGAATCTTGTAATAGTCGGGGTTGATCGCCTCCATGGTCATTTTAGAGGAGAGAAGCGACACTTCATGCTCGGCCGACCTGCCGCCTTCAAGGATGGCCATTTCAAACGGCTGTATTGATCCCTGGACTATCTCTGCGCCGACATAGGTTACGTCGCCGGCGCCTAAAGTAATAATCACGTCGTGGGGCCTTGCAAACCGGCAGACGTGCTGGGCAAGCTCAGATCTTGGAACATAGAAGATGGGGATGGGATTTTTGCTTTGAAGATCGGCGGTGAGCTTTTCAGCAGTGAGGCCTTCAATGGGGGTTTCTCTTGCTGCATAGATATCGGTGACAAAGATGACATCTGCTGCATCAAAGCATTCTAGAAAGGCTTTCCAGCACTCTTTTAGACGGGTGTAGCGGTGCGGCTGAAACACGGCGATGATTCTTTTTTCGCCGGCGGCTGTGCGCAGACCTTCTAGCGTTGTTTGAATCTCGGTCGGATGGTGGGCATAGTCGTCAAAAACAGCAGCGCCTCTATTCTCCCCTTTTTTCTCCATGCGCCGTTTGACGCCTTTAAAATTTTTAAAAGCATGCCTGATCATCTGCTCTGAAATCCCGATCTCCAGAGAGAGTCCGAAAACGGCAGCGGCGTTGAGAACGTTGTGTTTTCCAAGAAGTGGGATCTCGATATTCAAATATTTCCTTTCCTCTAGCTGAAGATCGAACGATAAGCTAAAACCTTTTTGCTGCCAGGATGTGATTTGGAGACCTGCCTCTTCAGAAAACCCGTAGCTTGTGCCGGGAAGATTGAGCGAGCTTAATATCTCATCATCTTGGCACCACCAAAGGTGTTTTGAGATTTTTTTTGCGAACGCTTCAAAACCTTGGATGAGCGCTTCTCTATTTTTCCAGTAGTCGAGGTGGTCTTCCTCGATGTTGGTGATAATACCGCCCACGCCTTGATAATTTAAAAAAGAGCCGTCGCTCTCGTCAGCTTCTGCGACAAAATATTCACCTGTTCCACACCGGCCATTGGAATCTGTATTTAAGGCAATTCCTCCGAGTGCAAACGTGGGATCGAGTCCTGCGTCGATCAGAACGTGGGCAAGAAGCGATGAGGTCGTTGTTTTTCCATGGGTGCCCGTGACAAGAAGGGGCTTTAGTCCTTCCATGAGCTTGGCTAAAAGCTCTGAGCGATGAAGGAGCGGGAGGTTTTGTTTGGTGGCTTCTGCATACTCTACATTATGTAATTTGATGTCGGATCCATAGATGACAGTGGAGGCGTTTTTTAAATTGTTTTCATGGTGGGCGGGGAAAATTTCAACGCCGGCGCTTTGAAGAGCTTCGGTCACATAACTTAAAGAGAGGTCGCTCCCCTGTACGGCCGCTCCCCTTCCATGCAGGATGCGAGCGAGCGCGCTCATTCCGATCCCGCCGATCCCGATAAAATGGTATCTTGTCATATCAGGCCTTTAATGATCGAGCTGAGCTCTTGTTTTCTTTGGTCTTGTTTAAACGCTAAAATAGCGCGGTGCATTTTTTCTCGTTGCTCTGAACGGAGCATTTGGGAGAGAAGCGTTTTTAATTTCTGAGCGGTTAGTGTGGGCTCTGGACATGTAATCCCCCCTTTCACTTTTTTCTCAATAAATTGAGCGTTTTTAGTTTGATGATCATCTGCAGCTTGTGGAAAAGGGACTAAAATTGATGGAACGGCATAGGTGATTTGTTCGGCAACGGTTGCAGCGCCCGATCTGCAAATCACAACGCTGGCAGCGCTCCAGGCAAGATCCATCCGTTCTTCAAACGCTTTAACACAGGCGGGGATGCCGGCGTCAGAATACATTTTTCGAAGTTTTTCGGCAGGGCCTGTTTTTCCTGTCACGTGAATCACTTGGAAGGAGGCATCCTTTTGGAGAAGACAGGCAGCTTCAGAGAAGAGGCGGTTGATCGATTCGGCTCCTTGAGATCCGCCAAAAACGAGAAAGGTAAAGAGCTCCGGCTTGAGATAAAAGTATTCTCTGGCAGACTCTTTTTCAATGAGATCCCGTTTTCCCGTCGGCATCTTCACTTCAATTATCGTGCCGGCAAGCCACTTTCCGGCTTCTGCAAATTGAACGGCAGACAGCGTTGCCCATTTAGAGAAAAAGCGATTCACTTTTCCCGGGATGGCATTCGGCTCAAACAGGACGATCGGGATTTTTTTGAGGCGGGCGGCAAGTAGCACGGGGAACGTATAAAAGCTCCCGAAGCCGATGACGACTTTAGGCTCAATGCTGGATAGGATTTGTAAACTTTGCCTGACTCCTTTAAAAATCCGCCATAGCGATCTAAAAAAATTCAGCTTGAAAAGAGAGCTGGCGGCGACTTCTTCATATTTAAAGTTGTTCCGATGAAAGTACCGATTATTTTTGAGCCCTCCGCCGACAAAGGTGACATCATACGATTGTTCAAGGAGTTCTTTTCCGAGTGCTTCGGCAGGAAAGACGTGCCCGCCCGTTCCACCCGTTGCGATAACAATTTTATTAAGTTTTAACATATTTTTGCTCGTGGGCGATATTTAAGATAATACAAATGACCATAAAATTAGCAAGAAGAGATGATCCTCCTTGGCTGAAAAACGGAAGGTTCGTGCCTTTGCTGGGAAGAAGGCCGGAAACCACTCCTAAATTTAAAAAAGCTTGAAAACAGATGAGAAAGACTAGAACGGCAGCGGTATAAAATGCCGATAGATCGTCTGCTTTTGCTGCAATTGAAAAACCAAAATACCCAATGGCCATATAAAGGGTGATCAAAAGTGAAATTCCGACAAAGCCGAACTCTTCGCCAAAAATCGCTGCGATATAATCGCTGCGGGCTTCCGGCAGATAGTCGAGTTTCTGCAGGCTCTCCCCAAGGCCCCTTCCAAACGCTCCTCCTGAGCCTGCTGCGATTTTGGCTTGATGAGGCTGGTGCCCTTTTCCCTGCAGATCGAGCTCGGGATGGAGATAGATTTCAATGCGGCTATGCACATGGGGCATTTGGTACGCGACAACTCCCCCGATCAGTGTTAAAACCAGAAGCGGAAGGCCCCAATAAAGCCATTTAACTTTCGTTAACACAAAAAGAGCTACGAGGCCTGCTAAAATAATTGCGACAGTACCGTTGTCGGGCTCGATCAAAATCAGCCCGATAGGAACTGCTAATTTCAAAAGAAGCTTGATCAACTCTTTGAAATCCAAAGGTGAATCTCGGAGGGAAACTACATGGACGAAGTACAGAGGGATCAAATACTTCACAAATTCTGACGGTTGAAACGAGTAGCTTCCAATGCCGAGCCATCGATAAGCGCCGTTGATGTTTTGTCCAATGCCGGGGACAAAAACAAGCACCAGAAGTACCGTTCCGGCTGCAAGAAAAAAACCGCTCAGCTTTAAAATTTCCCTATAGCCCATAAACCAAACACCGACTGCCAGCACAGCTCCGAGCACTGCATAAAGCACCTGTTTTAAAAGGGCGTGGTGAAGGCTTTTGGCAAGAGATCTGTCAATGACCTCGGCAGAACTGGTGTTAAATACCATGGAAAGCCCTACGACCACCAAAATGATTACAGAAAACAGGAGAAGCAAGCTGGAGCGTGTCATCAATTTATACGGATTTTATCTCCGGCTTTCAAACGACGCGCTTTTTGCTCATCCATGTTATTCAATTTAAGAAGCTCTTCCACTTTCATGTGGTGCTTAACAGCAATCGTCCAAGGATTATCGCCTGCTTTAACAGTGTAAAATTGAGTGCCGGATGCAGAGGGCGCAGAAACTGTTTTTGTCGTCGCAGCAGAAGGGATTTTGAGAACTTGGCCAATTTTAAGACGAGTCGATGTCAGTTTATTCGCTCTCATAATTTCGGTGACAGAGACATGGTTTTGCCGAGCGATTCTTTCAAGAACATCTCCTTTTTTCACAGTCACTTCTTTGTATTTTTCATCAGTCACGTTTATGTGAGGTTGGGGCTGAGCAGCAGGAGCTGCCATAGGCTCTAAATCAGCTAAAAAGTTAGGTGATTGCTCGCCGGCAGCAGTTACTTGGGGTGTGACATAGCTCTGGATGGCTTGATCGACTTGATCTGCAGTCCCTGCAGCTACAACGGGTGATATTTTCGGCGCTTCGGGAAGAAAATCTTCACTTTGGTTCGACGCAAGAACCGTAATTGCAGAGGGGCCCTCTTCTGCCCTATCCGTCTTCATACTCGTTGCAAACAAAACAATCAAAAGTCCTGCATTAAGGAGGACTGCAATAATAATAGTATCTCTTCGGCTCATCCTTTTTTCTCCTGTAAAAGATAAACAATACGTTTAAACTCATCGCCTCTGTGGGCATAATCCCGGAACATATCATAACT
>JBGPMV010000095.1:0-5773 GCA_041487155.1 Rhabdochlamydiaceae bacterium | reverse complement strand
GGAGCAAAATCCGTGGATGGTAAAAATCTGCGCCGCTTCAAAATTTTTAAGAGCCTCATCGATCTTTCCTCGCTGAGCATCTGAGAGGCCTTCTAAATAATCAAACGAAGTTTGTCCCTGAAGGATTGATTCGAGGTTTGCGCGTATGCGGCTTTTAAGCTCGCGGGTGGCCGCTCTTGTGAAAGTGACAATGACGATTTCATCTAAGGTGAGAGGGGTTTCGACAAGAAGCCGCACCACCAAATGTTCAATGGTAAATGTTTTTCCGGTGCCAGCAGATGCCTCTAAAAAAAGGCGGGGCTTTAGAGCCGTTTTTCGCGAGAGGATGTCAAAGGAGTTCATGCAGGGCCTCCTGTAAATAGGGTCTCCACTCATCCGCCCAGCTATCCAGAGGAGGTAAGAGGTTTCTTTGCTGTGCCCACAGGAGAATGGAGTCGTCCGTGTTTGCTGAAATCTCGCTTCCTTTAAAAATTCTGCGGCCCCAAGCCGGAAGAAGGGGCGAGGGGTTCTGTAAACTTTTCTGAAGGTAGGCAAGATACCGCTGAAGCGCTTCTTGGGGATTTTCCAGCGGAATAGTCAGAGCTGTTTTCTTTTTTGTCAGAAGAAGCGGGATGTTTCCTAAAACGTTTTGTGCAGCGAGGTAGAGCGGCCAGACTTTCAAGAGGTCCTCTAGCGATTCATCTCCATGGAATAAAAGGCCTTTGGACGTTACTGCTTCTAAAGTTCCTTGGATCTCTAATGTCTCTCCGGATAGAAGGGCGATTTTTAATGAAGGGGCCACCCAATAATCTTCGGACAGCTGTGTTAATTGATGAGCATGAGGCGATAGTTCAAGTGAGTAGACCTCTTGTGGGTCGACGTTTAGTTCTGCAAGCGCTGCCTGATATTCTTGGAGCTCTTTTTTTATCGATTCTACAGCAACGGATTTGAAAGCTCCCTGGGGAAGAGAGCCCTCTTTGGATAAATGATCGATGAGGTCTTCTAGACTCAATTTATGAGAGGCTTTTCTAAGGCGGTGCATTTCAAGTCGGGAAAATAAGAATTCCGAATCGGTCTCTTCCCACGGGAATCGAACTCCTAAGCCTTCTTCTAAGTAAAACTGCACGGGGTGGCGGGCCAGTTTTTTTAAAAGGCGCAAATCGATGGTTTTTTTGAAAATAGGTGCAAGTGGAAGCGGCGGCTCCGTTTTTTGTGGAGAAAAGAGGAGGTTGTAATGGAGCTTAGAAAAACTTCTATAACCTGAAGCCTGGTAGTTAGAGGGGTCAAGAGCTGAGAGCGGATGGTGGATCGTCATCAAGCCCTCTCGGTCTTTTTCCAGTTCTTGAATGAGAGGCGAAGGAGACACTTCTTTTCCATCATCGGGATGGGATCTGACATACGTCAAGATCAGATGCTCTTGTGCGTGAGACAGGGCTTGTAAAAAGAGATACCTATCTTCCAGGCTGCGATGGGGGCTTTTAAGAAGAGGGAGAGAAGAGGGTGGATCAAGACGTGGGAAAGAGCCTGCTTGCATTCCCATGCAAATGAGGGCTTTTGCCGGTACAAAAGCTCCCTCTTTTAAGGACGTAAAGCGGACTGTTTCGGGCCTTGCGGCATGCAGGGAGCCGGACGGGCTTTTGAAGGCTGCTTTCAAGTGGTATTCGATGGTTTCATATGAAAATATTCCTTCAAGATGCTCGCTCCGAAGAGTGGCTAAAAGAGAGCTCAGAATATCGGTCTCTTCGTCGGTCATAAAAAAGGCTTGGATCCACCGCTCGATTAATGCGGCCCACTCTTCTCCGGATCGTTTTTTCCTATCCAAAAGAGGGGCTAACTCTTTTTCAAATAAGACCGTTATTTCAATCCAACAATTGATCAGGGGTGTATCGGAAAAATCAAACGATCCCGAGAGGACAACTCCCTCCATCGCCCGTTTTAGAGCGGCGCTCCACGAGTTAATAGGCCCTGATAAATCGTATCTTAAGTGCATCTCGGCCATCCAGGAGATCAGTTCTTGTGCTTTCTCAACACTCAGCTGAAATCGTTTTAGGAAAGGAGCGCAAACAAGAAGTTTCCTAAACGCGTCTAAAGAAAAACGGTATCCGGGGAGGGAAAGCAGGAGCTCTAACCCCTGCACGAGCGGCGAGTGCGTACGGGCCTGTATCCCTTTAATCGAATAATCAAAAGGGCCTCCGCGCTGTTTAAATACCCATTCTATTGCCGCGGCATATGGCTCGATATCAGGAGCAAGAACAAGAATTTCACGAGGTTTAAAGGGGAGCCTTTGGATGATTTCCCAAACAACTTCGACTTCTCTAAGAAGGGTCGGAGCAGAGTGCAGCTGCAGAGAGGCATCAGGTGTTGATTTTTCTTGTTCGAAGGTGAGCCATTCACGTTGAAGGGATTGCAAGGCAGATGACTTTTCCGGTTGTTCAAAGAGTTCTATGCGATCGGCATCTTCGAGAAAATTAAAGAGCGGCAGGCCATGGCCGATCCAATTCGAGAGAAGGGAGGGGCTCTCTTCAAAATACTCCCGGAGGTCCTCTTGAACGGCCGTTTTGGCTTTGCGCAAAAGAAATGATTGCTGCCGCTCTGAGACAAGATCTCCGGTATACATCTCGCTGGGAGAAAATAAAAACCACGAGATTTCCATGCTAGAAAAAACGTCCCATTGGTAGGGAGCGATGGTGGAGATGTGATAGAAGAAAAAGCTCCCCGGCAAAGGGCGTGCCGTAGAGGTTGGAAGAGATGTGCCTAAAACTGCTTTCCAAAGTTTTTGCTGCCATCCTTCAGTTTCTATCCATGCTAAGAGTTCTTTAGGGGGTCTTTCGAGATACTTTAAAAATAGAGAACTTAACTCCATTGAAAGTTCAATTTTGCGGATGGGGCTGTCATCTTTTAGATAACTTTTTAATTCAGAAATTTCATCTAGGGCTGTTTCAATGCGGAGGGCAAGCTCCATTCTGGAGGGGATCTCAGGAAATATTTTACGAATGAGTTCATTGTACGTAATGGTTTGGATGGCTGTGACGACCGGAGAGGTTTCTAGCCAATCAAGATAGAGGCTGAGCTTCACATCTTCGCTGGGCACAATCACCCATCTTTTATCCAGGGGATTGTTAAGATTTAAGAAAAGCTCTTGCTGGAGAGCTTTGCTTAAGTTTGAGAGCTTATTCGAAACAAAAACTTTCATAGCGCTGTTATTTTCTTCCTGCTAGAGTAACGACATATGTCGCTTTACAAGTGGTTGACAAGTTTTCTTGCCAAGGTTCCTGGCTTTTCCAGGCCTGATAAGCATTCTATCCATTTTCTCAATATTGCCCAATTTATGGGAGTACTAAATGACAATATCTTCAAGCTGGTCATTTCATACCTATTAATTGCTATTTTAGGCCAGATCTATGCCAGCACCATTATGGCTGTTTCCGGAGCTGTTTTTGTGATCCCGTTCCTTCTTTTCTCGTCAACGGCCGGAACACTTGCGGATCGGTTCAGCAAACAGCGGCTCTTGATGGTCATGAAAGTCGTAGAAATGATTATCATGCTGCTGGCAATGGTTGCCTTTGCTTTTAAGAGCGTATGGGCCAGTTATACTCTTCTTTTTATTTTAGCTTCCCATAGCGCCATGTTCGGCCCTTCTAAGTATGCTATTATCTCTGAGCTTGTGCCGCAAGAAAAAGTTTCAAGCGCAAACGGCCTGATCACCTCTTTTACCTACTTTGGAATCATCGTCGGTACTTTTCTTGCTTCATTTTTAACTCAAATCACCTCCAGGAATTTCGTTCTAGTCGCAGCATTTGGATTATTAATTGCGTTCATAGGATTTATCAGCACGTTCGGCATCCGAAGAACGCCTGCTCAGCAAAGTAGTAAAAAACCTAATTGGCTTTTCATCAGCGAAATCGTTGCTACCCTGAAATTCTGCAAAACCAGAAAACATCTTTTAGTGGCGATGTGCGGCTCGGCTTATTTTCTTTTTATTGGCGCATTTGCCCAGCTCAACATCATTCCCTTTGCCATCTACTCCCTCAATATGACCGACATCGCCGGGGGATATCTTTTTTTATGCACAGCCGTGGGAATTGCCGTCGGCGCATTTATCGGAGGGCGGGTTTCAAAGAAAAGAGTTGAGCTCGGCCTCTCCTGTTTTGCAGGCCTTTTGATCGCCACTCTCTTGATCCTCTTAACTTTTTGCTGCTCCGATCTTTTTACGGTGATCTCTCTTCTGTTTTTCCTAGGTGTCTTTGGGGGGCTATTCATCGTTCCGTTTGATTCTTTTGTTCAACTCTATAGTCCTAATGAGAAACGGGGGCAGATTATTGGAGCCAATAACTTTTTAAGCTTTTGCGGAGTCTTGGTCGCATCGATGGCTCTTTTTATCTTCAGCGATGTTCTAGGGCTTTCACCTGCTGCAGGATTCGGAGTGATCGGAATTGCCACCCTATTTTTATCGATTCTGATGATTTCCAGGCTGTCGGATCTTGCGCTTCCTTTCATTGCACGCCGTGTATTAAGACCGTTTGCAGATGTTAGAACAGAAGGGCTGGATCTTCTCGAAAAAAATCCCGACGCGATTCTGATTCTCCGAAATGCAAACTGGACGAAAGCGTTGCTTCTTTTAAGTGTCGCTTCCAACGTTCATCTTTTAGTCAGGCAAGCAGGAAAAAAACGTTTCCCCTGGTTTAACTGGGCCTTTTATTCGATTCATCTGGTTCCCTCAGATGAAACGTATGGCCCTCTTTTAGAAAGCGCTAAAATTCTATCGGGCGACACGATCAACCCCTGCATTATGGTCGAATCAGACCATCTGCCCGAAACGCTGCAGCCCTCATCCCGCCTTCTTGCGTTCTTTAAGAAAGGGCCCGATTCTTTCCTCTATGTCGACGTCGACTCTTCCAACTCTGTGATTAAAATCACATTCGGAAAAAAGTAAATCTTATCAGTATGAACGGAGCGCTGAAGAAATCCTGGGGCTAATTTTTTAAATTGATCGGGATTATCGGACACATAGAAGACGGGCTCAGCATTTTTTTGATCGAGAGATAAGAGATCGAGATCGGAAAGTGCTTTTTTTACGGCAGCGGCCGTCGCAAAGGCGGGGTCAATGACTTGAATGGAAGGGCCGAGCGCTTGCTGGATCTGATCTTTGAGAAGCGGAAAGTGGGTGCAGGCCAAGATGGCGGTATCGACTTTAGCAAGATGGAGCGGTCTTACATATTCTTGAATCGCAAGCTCTGTGATGGGGTGGTCAATAAACCCTTCTTCTACAAGGGAGACAAGCAGCTGCGCTGCAACGGCGGTGATTTCGGCAGAGGGAAGGAGGCGGTGGATTTTTCTTTGATAGACGCCGGAAGCCACTGTCCCTTTCGTGGCTAAAATCCCAATCCGTCCGTGGGGAGAAGTTTGAATGATATTTTCGATGACGGGATCAATCACGCCGATGATCGGAATGGAAAAGTGTCCTGCGAGGGCGTCAAGGGCAATAGCGGTAGCTGTATTGCAGGCGATCACGATGAGTTTCACGCCTTGGTTTGCGAGCAGCGAGCAGCACTCTTGTGAATACCGGATAATGGCTTCAGGGCTTTTTGTTCCGTAAGGTAAGCGGGCAGTATCCCCTAGATAAATGAACTGTTCATGGGGGAGCGATTTTTGGAGCTCTTTAAGAACTGTCAGCCCTCCAAATCCGGAATCAAAAACGCCGATAGGTTTATTTTGTGGGGATTGCAAGCTGCTGACCTACCACAATTTTATCAGAGGAGAGGTTATTTTCACGCTTTAGTGCGTCGACGGTGAT
>JBGPMV010000094.1:0-5775 GCA_041487155.1 Rhabdochlamydiaceae bacterium | reverse complement strand
GATCTGCGATATTTCTCGGAAGGCGTTTCAAGAGATTTACAAGCTTCTTGATGTCAAACTGATCGAACGGGGCGAGTCGTTTTACAACCCTTACCTTCCCGAGGTCGTTGCCGATTTAGAAAAACGGAAGATGATCACCGTGTCAGACGGCGCAAAATGCATTTACCTGGAAGGGTATAAGGGACGGGATGACACTCCGCTTCCCATCATCATTCAAAAATCCGACGGCGGCTACAACTACGACACCACCGATATGGCAGCGATTCGGCAACGGATCGAAATCGAAAAAGCAGATCGCGTGATCGTTGTGACAGACGCAGGGCAGGCGCTCCATTTTGAAATGATTTTTAAAGCTGCCGAAAAAGCCGGTTACTTGGACCCTTCAAAAGTCCGCGTCGATCATGTTCCGTTCGGCGTTGTTCTTGGACCCGATGGAAAAAAATTTAAAACTCGCTCGGGCGACACTGAAAAATTAATTGATCTTCTCCTTCAAGGAGTTGCCAATGCAGAAAAGATTTTGAAGGAGCGCCTTCCCGACCTGAGTGAAAAAGAGCTCCATCAAACAGCTGCTATCTTAGGAATCGACGCGATTAAATACGCCGACCTCTCCTCCCATCGGATCAAAGATTATACGTTCAGCTATGAGCGGATGCTCCGTTTTGAGGGGAACACCGCCGCGTTCCTTCTATATGCCTATGTCAGGATGCGAAGCATCGAAAGAAAAGTTGGAAAGTCCCTGGAAGAAGTTGCAAAAACCCACACTGTCTTATTAGAGCATCCTACTGAAATCGATCTTGCAATCCACTTAAGACAATTTGGAGAAACGCTCTCTACGGTTGCTGAAGAGCTTCTTCCCAACCGGCTGGCCGACTATCTCTACACGCTTGCAGAAAAATTTCATGCGTTCTTCCGCGACTGCAGAGTCGAAGGTTCGCCCCAAGAAAACAGCCGTCTCCTTCTGTGCGAGGCAGCGGCCCGCATTCTGCATCAAGGCCTCCAAATCTTAGGCCTCAAAACTCTTGAGCGGATGTAATTTAATAGCTTGCCGTCACACTGAAGTGCACCTTGCCGAACTTTTGAGTTGGCAAGTGTAGCTCATGCAGCTGGAACCCATAGTCAACCCGATTTAGGCGATGCAAGCCAAGCTACAGAAAATTAGCAATAAAGATTTCGCGGAATCTCTAAACGATGCCTACTCGAATATGTCGATGATGAGAGGGACTTACAGCCGTGAGCAATTCTTCGTATTTTTCTAAAGTAACACTGAGATGGCCTCTCTCATATTGAGCGTAAGCATTTGGCGATTTTGAGCCGAGCCGTTTGGAGACATCTCTTACAGTTGAATTGCTCTTCTCTCGTTGTTTGATCAATGAAAGAGATAATAAAATCTTTGTATCCTTGGCGGTAATACCAATCACATCATCTTCACGAAGAAAAGCTTTTACGCCCAGTTTTTTTCCTATTTTATCTTCAAAATAGCATTCGATAAGACCGGTAACAGCATCTTCGATCATCCGTAATGCATCTTTCTTGGATTTGCCTTGAGTCATTGCATCTAATATCGGGATCTCGACAAGCCAAAGCCTTCCGTCTTTCCAAATTCTACCTTCTAATTCCATCAATCCCTCATTTTTTTCATCCCCGCTATCTTTATTGTACATAGGAGTATATACAAAATCAATGAGGATTGCACCGAAATGAATTTTTACAGGAGTCATAGTGTATTGGAATACGGAGTCTTAAGCTTTTCGATTGCACCGAAAGCATGCCTAAAGGGCTATTTCGGTGCAATTGGGATTGGGAGCCATAAGGCACCGCAAGTCGTCCCTTCTTTATTAGCTTATGAATTTGACGCCTCGTTAACTTTAAACCAGCAGTGGGTTCACGCGTTTGACGGGCTGGGTTGCGACGCGGGTGCCGCGGGTTCCGGCGCCTTTAATGAGGGTCTCTTTGAACGAGTAGGCGAGTTTGGATTTCTTTTGGTGGGCTTTGGGGACGAATTGGATTTCGATGGTGGGCTCTATGTCGGAGGAGATGTAGTGGAGTTCGGTGTTTTCATCGAGGTAGCGGTAGGTTTTATCGAGGATGAACTTATCGACGATGAAACGTTTTGCCCAGGCTTGCTTTTCTTTGGTATAGAGGACATTGAGGATGGTTTTCTTATCGGCGACGCCGACCCAGGCGGCATTTTCGATGTATTGTTTTTCAGGGATGGAGGTGACTTTATAGGTGCCGTCTTTAAAGAGGACTAGGAGCTTGTCAAAATTTGTGCAGGTGAAGTGGACAGCTCCTGATATTTTGGTTCCGACAAAGCCTGTTTTGGGATCGTAGCTGACTTTAATCTGCTTGGTTTCTATGGCTCTGCGATCAATTTCTTCGATGGCTTTGATGCGGGTTTTGCGGGGATGATCTTTGCCGTATTTTTGGATCAGGCTATTGAGATAATCGATGGTGAATTTTTTGACGTTTTTGAGGTTTTTTTCGACTTCTTGGAGGGACTTTTCAAGGTGGGCGATTTCTTCTTGGTTTTTGTCCATGTCAAAACGAGAAATCCTGCGGATCGGGATTTGAAGGAGCTTTTCTCGATCGTCGTGGGTGGGCGCTCTTAGGAGTTCTTTGCGGTACGGTTTAAACGCCTGTTCTAAAGTGTCATGGATCCCTTCTAGGGTTTTGACGGTTTCGATGTTCTTATAGATGCGGTTTTCGATAAAGATGCGCTCGAGGGTTTTGTAGAAGATTTTCTCAAGGATTCTCTCTTTTTCGATATCAAGCTCACGTTTTAAGAATTCGACGAGCTTGTTTGCATTGTACTTGAGGATTTCATGGACGTCGGTTTCCCACGGCTGTCCGTCTTTAATGACGATGATCTGCGAGGTAAGAGAGACTTCGCATTCGGTAAATCCATAGAGGGCATCGATCAGCTCTTCGGCATATTGGCCGCGGGGAAGCTTAATCTCGATCTCGACATCTTTAGCTGTATAATCGTTGATCGCCTCGATCTTGATTTTTCCTTTTTTGGCTGCTTCATCAATGGTTCGGATTAGGCTTTCTGTGGTGGTTCCATAGCAGATATCGCGGATGACAAGGGTTTTGGGATCTTTGATCTCGATTTTTGCGCGCAGTTTAATTTTGCCGCGTCCTTTGTCATACTCGCTTTTGTCCATAATTCCCCCGGTGGGGAAGTCGGGGAAAATCTTAAAATCTTTTCCTTCGATGTAAGCGATTTCAGCTTCAAGAAGCTCTGTAAAGTTGTGCGGCAGAATGTGCGTTGACATCCCGACGGCAATCCCATCGGCTCCCTGCATGAGCAGGAGCGGGATTTTTGCCGGCAGGGTGACAGGCTCCATATTCCGGCCGTCATATGAGGGGATTTTTTCTGTGATGTCGGGGTTGAAAAGGGTCTCGCGGGCAAGTTGAGAAAGGCGTGTTTCAATGTAACGGGCAGCGGCCGACGGATCGCCTGTGTAGATGTTGCCGAAGTTTCCCTGGCGGTCCATCAAAAAGCCTTTGCTGGCTAGATTGACAAGGGCTTCATAGATAGCTGCATCTCCGTGAGGATGGAGCTGCATCGTTTGACCGACCATATTGGCGACTTTATGGAGTTTATCGTCATTTTGCTTCCAGAGGGTTTCTAAAATGCGTCGCTGCACGGGTTTAAGGCCGTCGACAATATTGGGGATGGCTCTATCTAAGATGACGTACGAGGCGTATTGAAGGAAGTGATCCTTCATCTGGTGTTTTAAATCGTCCATTCGTCGCTCTTGAGGTTAGTCATGATGAAGTTTTTCCGCTCGGGTGTGTTTTTTCCCATGTAGAATTCTAGCGTCGGTTTGATGTCAGAAATATTTTGAATCGTCACGGGGATCAGACGAATATCTTTGGCGATGAACTGTTTGAATTCATCGGGAGAAATCTCTCCGAGGCCTTTAAAACGGGTAATCTCGATCCCTTTTTTCAAAACGGCAACTGCGGCTTCCTTTTCTTCGATGGAGTAGCAGTAGATCGTTTTTTCTTTGTTCCTCACTTTGAAAAGGGGCGTTTGCAAGATGTAGAGATGGCCGTCTATGACAAGCCCTTCAAAATAGGTTAAGAAGAAGGTTACGAGGAGGTTGCGGATGTGCATGCCATCGACATCGGCGTCGGTTGCTAGAATCACTTTGTTATAGCGCAAATTATCGAGCTCATCTTCGATGTTGAGAGCCGACATGAGGTTGTACATCTCTTCGTTCTTGTAGAGCTGATCGAGCTTCATGCCATGGACGTTGAGCGGTTTTCCGCGGAGCGAAAAAACGGCTTGGGTCATCGGGTCGCGTGTCATGACGATCGAGGCTGATGCCGATTCTCCCTCGGTGAGGAAGATCATCGACTTTTCGCCTTCTTTAGTTCCATCGCCAAAGTGATATTTTGAGTCGCGGAGCTTTGGAATTTTAAACGAGATCTTTTTCTGCTTATCTTTGGCTTCTTTTTTAACGGCGGCAAGTTCTTTGCGGAGCTTTTCGTTGAAGAGAATCCGGTCGAGGATTTTTTTACCGATTTCTGGGAATTTGTAGAGGAGGTCTTGGACGGCTTGCTTCACCTCTTGCACGATCGGCCCGCGGATGTCGAGGTTGGAGAGTTTATTCTTGGTTTGCGACTCAAACATCGGGTCTTTCACTTTGATGAGGATGGCGCCGACGATTCCTTCTCGGACGTCAATGCCTTGGAAATTCTTTTTCGCAAACTCATTGACCCCTTTTAAGATCCCTTCCCGAAAGGCCGAGAGGTGGGATCCTCCGTCATGGGTATATTGTCCGTTGACGAATGAGAAATACGTCTCGCCATAGCTGGAAGAGTGCAGGAAGGCAAACTCGAGCATTTTGCCGCGGTAGTGGAGCGGCTCATAGAGTCTGTCGTCTTTAACCTCTTCGTTTAAAAGGTCGAGAAGGCCGTGCTCGGACTTAATCGTCTCGCCATTGAAGAAAAGGGTGAGGCCGGTATTGAGGTAGGCGTAGTGCCAGAGCCTTTTTTTGATGAGCTCTTTTTGGAACTTGACCTTCTTAAAGATCTCCGTGTCGGGAATAAACTCGACGTACGTTCCATCAGGCTCTTTGGTTTTTCCTTTCTTTTTGTCTTTGAGGATGCCGCGTGCGAACTTGGCTTCCACAAACTCTCCATCGCGGAAGCTTTTCACAAGAAAGTGGGATGAAAGGGCGTTGACAGCTTTGGTTCCGACGCCGTTCAAACCAACGGAGAACTGGAACACATCGTCGTTATACTTTGCGCCGGTGTTGATCTGGCTGACGCACTCGATGACCTTTCCGAGCGGAATGCCTCGTCCATAATCTCGGACGGACACCAGGCCCGTTTTATCATTGAGTTCAATATCGATTTTAGTGCCGTGGTGCATGATAAACTCGTCGATGGAGTTATCGACCGCCTCTTTGAGCATCACATAAATCCCGTCGTCCGGGTGGGATCCGTCCCCCAGCCGTCCGATGTACATTCCGGGGCGTAGCCTAATGTGGGACAGGGCGTCCAGAGACTTAACGGCGCTTTCGTCGTACTTTTTAGCCATGAACCTATCCCTAAATGATCAACTTTTGATTTTTGATGTATTTTTTCTCAGATTTTAAAGCCGCTTCACAGGACATGCTTGAATATGTAGGCCAAGGAGCGGCTTTAAAATATGGGGAAAAAGACGCAAAAAGCGAAAATGGATTATTTAGGGGTAGGTTCATATTCATTAAAAGATCGTATTTGGATTAATTTGTCAATTTTTACAGGTGTTTTGGACGG
>JBGPMV010000093.1:0-5864 GCA_041487155.1 Rhabdochlamydiaceae bacterium | reverse complement strand
TTTAAACCATTCTGCTATGCATCTCTCATGAAAGACGTGTTGTACCTTATTGGCCATCTCATGAGAGACTAAATCGTTATCAAGCGGTTCCCTACAGATGCCACAGGGCTCATCTTTCTTTGAAATATTACAATTATTAAATTGAACTGACATAAAACCTTCCTTTTTCTATTAAATATTAATTATACGAATAAGATTATACTAAAATATTTAGTTTAATTCAAAAGATATTTTACAAATGATTAAAGCACTGAAGGTTAGTGTGTTACAACAATCTCTTCGGCGACGGAGTCGTAGAAGAGGCGGCCTTGGTCTGTGAGGAGGATTCTTGAGGGGGTGAGGGAGATCCAGCCTTTGGAGATGAGTTGGTTAAGTAGGGCAGGGTCGATGGGGAATTCGATGCGGGGGGCGCCATCGAAGAGGCGGAGGCGGACGGCGAGCCGTTCGTGGAGGCTGGCAAGGGGGGAGAGCTTTTCGTCAAAGTCGCGGGGGAGGAGGTTTTGTGCGAGCATTTCATGCCATTTTTTTAGATGGCAGATGTTGCGAAAGCGCCGGCCTTCCCAAAAGCTGAAGGCGGAGGGTCCGAGGCCTAGGAAGGGTCTGCCGGTCCAATAGCCGGTGTTATGCTTAGACTCAAAGCCGGGTTTTGCAAAGGCGGAGATCTCATAGCGGGTAAGGCCGATATTCTGGAGCTTTGTGCAGGCGGCACCTAGCATGGCAAGGCTCTCTTCCGGAGGGGGAAGAAGGGGAGAGAGCTCTTTTTGCTTTTTGTAGAACACGGCGCCAGGCTCAAATGTCAGGTTGTAGAGGGAGAGGTGGGTGATGGGGAGTGAGCTGAGCTGGTCCAGTGTATGTTCCCAGATTTTGAGGGTTTGGCCGGGGAGCTCGTACATGAGATCGATGGTGATGTTTTCAATGCCTGCTTGGGAGGTTGCGTGGACAGCCTCTAGGGCTTTTTGGGCGGTGTGGAGCCGGCCGAGGGTTTTGAGGAGGGGATTGTCGAGGGATTGGATGCCGAGGCTGATCCGATTGATGCCTGCGGCTTTAAACGCTTTCATCTTTTCTAAGGAGACATCGTCGGGGTTGGCTTCTAGGGTGATTTCTCCGGATCTGCCGGTCCAGTTCAAAATGGTTTCAATGTTTTTAGGTCCT
Source organism: Rhabdochlamydiaceae bacterium (assembly GCA_041487155.1). Taxonomy (GTDB): domain Bacteria; phylum Chlamydiota; class Chlamydiia; order Chlamydiales; family Rhabdochlamydiaceae; genus PALSA-1444. The sequence continues at coordinate 4,712 of JBGPMV010000093.1, read as the reverse complement.
AGGAGGGAGGGGGTTCCGCCTCCGAAATAGATGGATACGATTTCTTTGCCGGCGATCAGGGGTTGGATGAGCTCGAACTCTTTCTGCAGGGCATTCATATAGAGGTCGTGATCATCATTGGGTACGACAAAGAAATGGCAATAGGGGCACTTTTTGGTGCAAAAGGGGACATGGATGTAAAGGGAGATCATATTTACCAGGAATCTGCGTCGGGGTCTTCTAGGACGCCGCGTTTCCAGCGGTTGCGGTCGCTAAAAGGGTCTTCTTCGTCTTCTTCTTCCTCATGGGCTGCATCTTCATCGGCTCCGGATCCTGACTCTGAGCCGCTCTCGCTTTCATCGCCGGTTGTCGATTCAAACTCATACGATTCGCTTTCTACTTCTAAACCGAAATCAGTCACTCCTTCTTCGGGCATTTCAATGTCGGGCATGCTGGCGGTATCGGGGAACGCAGGACGGCCGTGGGCGGGGCGTTTGGGGGGAGCGTACTCTTCCATGGCGCCGCTTTCTTTGAGGAAGCGAAGCCGTTCTTTCTCTTCTTGGATTTTATCCTTTAAAGAGATGATCTCAACCCGATGCTTTTCAAGATCTTTCTTGGGAACAAGGCCGAGTTTGAGCCATTGGTCCAGATCTTGAAGTTCGGCTTCTAATTTTCTTAAACGTTCGCTTTTCATTCTACTTTCCTGTCTTTAAAACACTAAACATTTTTTTGCAAGAAGGTCCGTGATTATTTCGAACGCGATAATTTTTCACAACAAAATTGTGCCCTATGATAAAGATGGGGAAAAGAGCGTAAATAAAATATTTTAATCGAGGGCTGTTTTGGAAGATCTTTCGTTTGCCAACCTGGCTTATTTAGAGGAACAGTACCGAAAATATTTGGCAGGTGGTGCGAGTTTAGAGCCTTCTTGGAAACATTTTTTTGAGGGGTGGGAGTATGCGCGTAGTTTGAGCGGGGGAGTCAATGCACCGGATGTCAAGATTGACCGTTTGATCCAAGCCTACCGGGTTTATGGCCACTTGAGGGCTCATTTTAACTGTTTGGAAGAGCCGCCATCGGTTCCGGAGCTGGCGTATCAAAATTACGGTTTTCAAGAGAGCGATTTGAAGTCGGTTTTTCCGACGAATGGTTTTTTAAAGAGCGCTAATGCGCCGCTAGAGGAGATTATCGCGGCGCTGGAAAAGACGTACTGCGGGGCTATCGGGATTGAGTATATGGGGGTGCAGAGCCCTGAGCTTGAAACGTGGATCCAGAAGGAGATTGAGCCGGGGTTTGTAAGTCCGCTGAGAACGGAAGAGAGTTTGCAAATTTTTCAGGATTTAAATCGTGCGGAGCTATTTGAAAATTTTCTTCATACGAAATATGTCGGGCAGAAGCGGTTTTCTTTAGAGGGTGGGGAGACGTTGATTCCGATGCTGACGATGATTGTGGGGTCGGCGTCGGCAGAGGGCGTGCGCGAGGTGGTGCTGGGGATGGCGCACCGGGGGCGCTTAAACGTGCTGGCCAATCTTTTGAATAAATCGTACGACACAATTTTCTCGGAGTTTGAAGACGATTATGTGCCCTTGGGCGAGGGGACCGGCGATGTGAAATACCATAAGGGTTTTATCGGAAGCCTCACGACCAAAAAAGGGGACCTAGTGGCTGTGACGCTGACGGCAAATCCGAGTCATTTAGAGGCGGTTGATCCGGTGGTCGAGGGGGGAACGCGCGCCAAGCAAGAGATGATGGGAAGAAAAGAGGTGATTCCGATTTTGATCCATGGAGATGCGTCGGTAGCAGGTCAAGGCATTGTGTATGAAACGCTGCAGCTGAGTAAACTGAATGGGTATGAAACCGGCGGCACGCTCCATATTGTTGTGAACAACCAAATCGGGTTTACGACAATTCCTAAAGATGGGAGATCGACGAGATATTGCACCGATATCGCGCTGGCGTTTGGGGCGCCTGTTTTTCATGTGAACGCAGAAGATCCGGAAAGTTGTGTCTATGCGGCGCTCTTGGCGCTCAAAATCCGTCAGAAGTTTCATGTCGATGTTTTTATCGATCTGAACTGCTACCGCAAATACGGCCACAACGAGGGGGATGAGCCTGCTTTCACCCAGCCGCTGCAGTATGCCAAGATTCGGCAGAAAAAAACGATCCGGACGCTCTATTTAGAAAAGCTAGTCTCAAGCGGGCTGATGAATGAATCGACTGCAAGCGCGATTGAGACAGAATTTAAAGATAAACTCCAAAAGGCGCTGGATCAAGTCTCTTCTAAACCGCCGGCTTCTGTGCCAAAAACGAAGGAAGAGAAGAGCGTGGTGCAAAATGTTGCAGTTGAAGCCCTTCAACTCTATGCGAAAGAATTTTGCACCGTACCGGCGGGGTTTAATATCCATCCTAAAATCCAAAAACTGCAAGATGATCGTTTGGCAATGGTGGCAGATCCATCGGCTAAAAAAATCGACTGGGGGATGGGGGAGCATTTGGCGTATGCGTCGCTGCTTGCGGACGGGGTGCATGTGAGAATTTCGGGGCAGGACTCGAGAAGGGGAACCTTTTCTCATCGACATGCTGCATGGGTCGATCAGCAAACAGAAGGGCGGTATTTTCCGCTGTCGCATCTTTCAACGAATAAAGCGTTGTTCGATGTCTACAATTCGCCTCTTTCGGAATACGCCGTTTTAGGATTTGATTTCGGCTACAGCATGGTCTACACGCAGGCCTTAGTTATCTGGGAGGCGCAGTACGGCGACTTTGCAAACGGAGCTCAAATCATCATCGATCAATTCATCGCAAGCTCCGAGCAAAAATGGGGGCATAGATCGGGTCTTACGCTCTATCTGCCGCACGGCTATGAAGACCAAGGGCCTGAACATTCATCAGCGCGGCTGGAGAGATTTTTGCAGCTCTCTGCAAATAACAACTGGACCGTTGCCAATTGTACAACGCCGGCACAGCTTTTCCATCTACTGCGCCGCCAGGCTCATCAAAAGCTCAAAAGACCGCTGATTTTAATGGCGCCCAAAGCGCTTTTAAGAAAGCCGGAATGCGTCAGCTCGCTCAGTGACTTTGCATCGGGATCTTTTGAGGAAGTGGTACCTGATCTTACAGTAAAAACGGCCCGCCGCGTTATTTTTTGCAGCGGAAGAGTTTACTACGATTTACTCGCTGCTCGAAAAACACTCGATGTCGCTCTTGTCCGTATTGAGCAGCTTTATCCTTTTGAAGCAGAAAAAATCAAAAGTGTGGTACAGAGCTATGCAGGGGTAGCAGATTGGTGTTGGGTGCAAGAAGAGCCCCGCAACATGGGCGCGTGGAATTATATCTTCCCGCAGCTCAACTTGCTGACCCCAAAAGCTATTCGGTATGCAGGAAGAGAGGCGAGCGCCTCGCCTGCTGCCGGATCGCATGTGCTGCATAAAGAACAATTTGCCAAGTTTATACAGGAGGCGCTTTTCCAGTGAAAGTCGATATAAAAGTTCCCCCGCTCGGAGAATCAGTTTCCCAAGCAACTGTCAGCAGGATTATCCAGCCCTCCGGATCGCTTGTGACACGTGATCAAGAGGTCATCGAGCTTGAAACCGACAAGGTCAATCAAGTGCTGTACGCTCCGCAGGCAGGGAAGTTGGATCTGACTGTTGCGGTAGGGCAATCTGTTACCGTTGGACAGGTGATCGGCTCTGTTGACACCTCTGTGCAAGTTGCAGCGACGGCTGCGCCTGTAAAACCTATCCCTGTTGCACCCATAACAGCAGGAGGCCCTTCTGCCCGTATTCAACCCGGAGAGACCATTCTTCGCTCAGAAAAACCAGCGCCGTCTCCTCAAAAACCGCCCTCTTTGCCACCAGCTACCACCGAGCGCCGCCGTATGAGCGGGCTGCGCCGCACTATCGCGCAGAGGCTTGTTGAGGTTAAGAATACAACTGCCATGCTGACAAGTTTTAATGAAGCCGATATGACCCAAGTAATGGAAATCAGAGCCCGCGAAAAAGAAAACTTTCAGAAAAAGTATGGAGTCAGACTAGGACTGATGTCGTTCTTTGTTAAAGCGGTAGTGGCAGCGCTCAAGGCTTTTCCGAATGTTCATGCCTATATCGAAGGAGATGACATCGTTCAGTTTGCAAACTTTGATATCGGCGTTGCTGTCTCTACAGATAAGGGACTCATGGTTCCTGTCGTGCGAGGCTGCGATACGGCCTCCTTTGGAGAGATTGAAAAACAAATCGAAAATTATGCCAAGAAAGCGCGTGACGGATCGATCTCCCTAGACGATTTGCGAGGAGGCTGTTTTACGATCACTAACGGTGGGGTTTTTGGCTCGCTTCTTTCAACGCCGATCTTGAACCCGCCCCAAAGCGCCATCTTAGGAATGCACTCGATCACCAAACGGCCCGTTGCTATCAACGACCAAGTCGTCATCCGGCCGATGATGTATCTTGCCCTCTCGTATGATCACCGCATCATCGATGGAAAAGAAGCCGTACAATTTTTGGTGCATCTCAAACAAAACATCGAAGACCCCTCGCGTCTTTTACTGGAGCTTTGGTAAACAACTCCCGGCTAAAGCCGGAAGCTTTATAGTCAGCTTTAGTTTCCATAGGCTGCCACCTGCGTGCGGTTTACAACGCACGTTGGGCTACTGAAAAGTAGCGCAAACCTGCAGAGAGTTCGACTTGCGTTCAAGTCGCTGTGCTGCTGGTTTCCACATTTACATGTAAAAAGGT
>JBGPMV010000092.1:0-5896 GCA_041487155.1 Rhabdochlamydiaceae bacterium | reverse complement strand
TGTAGCGCTTGCGGCAATTGGGTATTTTACTAATACGAAAAAGTTCAGCGAACTTTACATGACGCACGTTTTTAGTTGGTTTAAGCCTTAGACGGATTGAATGAGCTTTGACTTGCTAGAGCTTTATGCGCCGCGCCTCTGCGCGGCGCAATAGGACTTATTAGAAGTCCAGGGAACGAAGACTCGCATATCTATTACAACTTTTAATCAACAGCTTAGACAATCTTAACAATTTCAAAATATTTCATCTTTTTCTTAACAAAACCCCTTTCGCAAAAAATGGCATCCGGCTAAAATGTCGAAGGCGGTGTTCGCAACAAGACCTCCGCGAGGACTTAAAAATGGTGAAGAAAAGCACTTTTCTCTTGAGTATTATGTGTCTCATCAACACACCCTTAAGCATTGCGGCTCAAGAAGCAGCGCAGGAAAACACCTACACGATTAACTTCCACGATGTGCCGATTGTTGAATTCATCCAGTTTGTCAGCAAAATCTCCGATGTCAATTTTATCTTCAACCACCGCGATCTCCATTTTAACATCACCCTCTCTTCGGGCAAACCTGCAACGCCGGACCAGGTTGTAAAAGCTTTAGTTCAAGTGCTCCGGGCGCATGGCATGTCGATTGCTCTAGAAGATGGGTACTATGTGATTCAAAGAGGGGGAGAAGAAAACGCTCCTCTTAGAACGTATGAAAAATATCATGAGCCGATCTCTTCATCGCACCATGAATCACCCATCGCGGCCTCCTTACACCCGCAAGGTTCTTCCGGAGAAGCGCCGGATCGTGACACGCTTGTCTTTACAGGCGAGAGCAAGCCGAACTTTTTGGTCTATAAACTCCAATACCATGATGGAAGCGAGATCGAGGAGACAGTTAAAAGAATTGCGGGCGACCTAGCAACAAAGCCGCAGACATCTCCAAGCTATTTGAATGTTCTCAAATCGGTTCAGTGGATTAAGGCGACCAACTCGCTCGTTTGCTCAGGCGATGAGGCTTCGCTTAAAAACGTGAAAGAACTTTTAGTTAGTTTGGATGCTCCGTTAAGACAGGTGTTTATCGAGGTTTTGGTGGTCGAGACAGATGCACGCAACTCATCGGATTTTGGGCTTCAGTGGGCCGCCGGCGGCCGTCATAAAGAAGGGGTTGGGATGGGGATGGGAAATTTCCCACCATCGCAGTCTCCGGGGGCTTTTGCTCTTGCTTTTCAGGGCATCAATGGCTCAAACCTTCCTGCAGGTCCTAGCCAGATTCCTATGGGCAACGGCTTTGACATGGGGGTGATTGGAGATATTCTTTTCCATAAAGGCAAATCGTTCCTCTCTCTTGCGACACTGGTTTCAGCGCTACAAGCCGATGGCGACAGCTCGATTGTTTTAAACCAAAAAATCATCACGCAAGACAATAAGAATTCTAAGATCTTTGTGGGAGACAACATTCCTTTCACAGGCTCCATTGTTCAGACGACGGGATCGGGCCAGCAGACGACTGCCAATGTTGAATACCGCGACATCGGGGTCAATTTAAGCATCACCCCGAAGCTGGGAGAAGGGGATATCATCACGCTTGACTTAACAGAAGAAATTACCGAAGCGATTCCGACAGGCGTCAATGGCGTGTCGTCTTCAAGCGTCACGGGGATTCAGACGACCAAGACGAATATGATGACGCACGTTCACGTGCCGGATAAACACTTTTTGGTTTTAAGCGGTATGATTCGGAATGCAAAAAGCCGCCATAAAGCAGGGCTTCCCTGTTTAGGAGGGCTTCCTTGGATCGGCGCTCTTTTCAGCAAAACGCAGAAGCATGATGAGAAGCGGAATGTGATTATTTTTGTCCGTCCCCATATTATTAAATCTGTCGAAGATTACCGGCGCATTACGCAGAATCAAGAAGATCTCTATCAAAGGTTATCGCCGCCAAATACGATCGAGCAGGCGACTTCTCTCGTGAAATAAGACAAAAAGTGCTGCCAAAGCCACAAGCGCCCAGCTAAGAGTAAAGCCGGGCACTCTCCATTGAAAATCAAAAAGCGTCGGAGGATGGGTTGCGATATGCACCATTCCATCTGTGATGAGCCCTGCAAGTTTTAGAAACGGGGGCAGTAGAAATCCTACAAGTAAAAAGAAATAGGCTAAAGAAACAATGGGAGGCAGGAAAAGGTTGTAAACGAGGCTCAGCAAGGGGAATTTATGAAAATGAAAGAAGATGAGGGGAAGAGAAACCAGATGAATGGCCAGGTTCAGGGCAACGGCTTCCCGGCAAAAAAAAGTAACGATGTGACCCATGCGGTCCAAGGGAGAAAGAGAGCGGGTTTCAGTGAGTGTGCGGCCGGGAAGATAGTACGAGAAAAGTTTTCGAAGGGGCGGGTAGACGATGAAAATAGCGGCTGTGCAAAGGAAGCTGAACTGAAAGCCGAGCTGGTAGTAGACAAGAGGATCGAGGAGGAGCTCGAAAATCAGCGCCGCGCCCAGGGCGTTAAGCGGTGAGATTTGAAACCCTCTCAGTCTTGCAATGGCATAAAGCATGACGCCGACCCATGCCCTTTCGATGGGAGGAGAGTGTCCGAGGATCAAGGCATAGAAGGTGAGAAGGGCCATGAGAACAAAAGTTCCCTTAGAGCCGGGGATTAATATTCTTAACGCAGCTCCTAACAGGAGAGCCAAGAGTGAAAATTGAAATCCCGATACTCCCAACAAATGTAGAAGTCCGAGTCGGTTGAATTGAAGTGACATCAGCCTATCATCGATGTCGCCTGTGACCATGGATAGAAGAAAAGAGGCGGCTGTTTGAGAGGGAAAGAGTTTTGAAAATTGATGACGGACCCCATCTTTGACTTGGAATCTCCATTCGGCAAGCGAAAATGTACCGCTTTGGGGCTCAACGCGAGTCGGTTTTAAGACATAGAGCGGGAATGTTTTAGGCAGCAGCTTTCCTTCGATCTTCAATGTCCGATTGCCGGGAGGCCTTGTCTTATGTAGAGGGGTATAAATTTGGCAGGGAATCCGGTTCCATTCAGAACCTTCGGTTTTGAAATTCAAGCTTCCTTTTGTGATATAAGATGTGCCAAAAGGCGAGTGGGTGTACGAGACCGATTCCGGGATGAAAGTTCCCGAGCCCTCCACTCCTGCGTCCGGCAGCTCGGGGAGCGTGACTATCAGCGCAGCATATCCAAAGCCGAAAGCAAAAATCAAAATACCTGGAATCAGCCGAACTTTCCACACAAGAAGTGCAAAAACGATAAGATAAATAAGCTGGAATTGAATCTGCGTGCAGATCCCAAGAAGTAAGCACAGGCCGTAGTAAAAAAGCGGGCTCAAATTCATACAAAAGACCACGGTATTCGCGTGGGTTTTAAATCCATGCAAGATGTTGTGAGCATCATGCTTGGAACTACTATTTTTTCACATAATAAAATTAAAAAATGGTTGCAGGCCTTGCAAGATATTTTTTATCCTACTAAAATTCGGCCCAGTTAGATTGCCAGGAGTCTTTGATGAAATCCACTTATCCCCTTCAGAAAACGGCTAATGATCTGGCGTCGCTAAGAACGATCATCTCTCGAGGAGAGGATAGCCGGCATCAATTTAAGGAGGATGTGCGCAATGCCGATTCTTTAGCTGCAGAAATGGTGGCATTTTCTAATTCTCGCGGCGGGCATATTTTTATCGGGGTTTCGAATGAGGGAGAGCTGCTGGGTCTTTCGGGCGGCGATGTGGATCGGATTAATCAGCTGATCAGTAACAGCGCAAGCCAGCATGTACGAAGTCCGATCACTGTCTACACAGAAAATATCTCGGTAGAATCTGACCGCGTCGTCATTGTATTAACGATCCCTGAAGGTATTGACAAGCCTTACTTCGACCATCAAGGAGTCATTTGGTTAAAGGGCGGATCCGATAAAAGACGCGTCCAGTCCAAAGAAGAGTTAAGGCGGCTTTTCCAAGAAGTGGACCTGCTGCATGCAGACGAGGTTCCCACACGGGCAGGTGTTGAAGCGATAGACTCAAAGCTGATTGTCGGTTTCTTTAAGGATGTTTACCATGAACAATGGCCCGATTCTAATTTGGAGAGGCTCCCGCTGCTGGAAAACATGAATTTGGCAAGCGGCAATCACTTAAATTTAGCGGGCCTTCTTTTGTTTGGAGACAGACCTCAGCAGTACAAACCGGAATTTATTGTTAAGGCTGTTACATTCCCCGGTACAGAAATCGCACACAACTATGTAGACAGCGAAGATTTTGAGGGATCGCTCCCTACTGTATTTCAAGGAGCTTTGGCATTCATCATGCGGAATCTGCGCAAAGTTCAAAAGCAGAGAGGTGTGAACACAATAGGCGAACCTGAGATCCCCCAGAGTGTCTTCGAAGAACTTTTGGTCAATGCTCTCATCCACCGCGATTATTTTATTAGCGCTCCTATTAGGCTGTTTATTTTCGATGATCGATTAGAGATCATTAATCCAGGCAATTTACCGGATCATCTAACAATAGAAAAAATACGTTCGGGGAATTCCATTCAGCGAAATCCCATCTTAGCTTCCTTCGCAGCCAAAGGTTTATTGCCTTATCGAGGATTGGGAACCGGAGTTAGGCGCGCCTTGCAAGATTGGCCTCAAATCCAATTTAATGACGATCGGGAAGGTTGCCTGTTTACTTCTCTTGTGGCGCGTTTAATCCCCCTACCTCTTATCAAAGATAAGTTAAAGAATCAGAATGACCCTATAAATGACCCTATAAATGACCCTATAAATGGTCGTTTGACAGATATACAAGCGGAAATATTGAAAATTATAGAACACGATCCACGGGTTGCTTACGAAGATATCGCGGAAAAGTCGAAAAAGAGTCGAGCGACAATCAAGCGGAACTTACAACAGCTTAAAGCATTAGGAATTGTTGAGCGTTCAGGATCTAAGAAAAAAGGCTTCTGGAAAATCATTAAATAAGAAGCTGACCCCAAGGGCCTTTTTAGAACCTCCGGCAACCTCCCATGCCGTAGACCTCGAGCTCGACGTCATCGATGAGGTAGACGACGAGGCCGCCCGCGGCAAAGCCGCCAACAATCAGAGGATAGTCAGGATGAGAAGAGAGCCTCTCTTGACAGCGGGTGTAGGTCAAGGGACTGTCACCATACAGCCGGGTTCTGCTTTGGATGTGTTCCATCAAGATACCGGCGGCAGCTTCTAGAAGGTGAGGTATTTCATAAGGAAGGCGCGCCTTCTGGCTGTAGATAGCTAGAAGCTGCTTTTGAGTGTCGTATATCTTATTTAGACTCTTAGGGATAACATCTTTTGTCATGAGCACCCAGTACGAAGCAGCAGGGGCGATATTTCCGTACTCTTTCTTGATTTCATCCCAATAGGTCCTGTACTGCGTTGTTTTGCCTCCTCCGAAGGGCTTTTGGATGAGCTCGCCGAGACTGTTTAAGGTGAAGGGCTTTCCATTCACGGTAGCGTGAATCAGGGTTAAGAGATGAGTCTCATGCACTTTTTTATTGGGCCAAAACGGACAGGGAGCATTTAAGGTTTCATGGAGGTTGGGCGGTAAGGGCGGCTCGACGCCAACGTCTCCAAAGTACTGAGCCCATTTGGCTTTTCCGAAGGCGATCTTGGGTATTATAACTTCTTTGGGGAGCTGTTGGATGGAGTTTAGGTTAGCTATAGGAGCCTGGAAAAGCTTTGGAGAGACATTAGGTGGCTGGGGAGAAGCTCTTTGCTCAGAGGATCCTGCATGCAAGGTTTGAAGTTTTTCAACAACGAAGGAGCTGACTCTATGATCAATGAATAATTTTTGAGTCCACGTGTAACTTTCTTGTTGCTTTTGAGTGAATGCTTCTTGACTCATGAGGTCTTCGACTAGTTCTTTAAACAGTTTTGGTAAAGCTTCGTGCTTTT
>JBGPMV010000091.1:0-5965 GCA_041487155.1 Rhabdochlamydiaceae bacterium | reverse complement strand
TTCTTTGAGCTGATAGGGGCAACCTGTGAAAAGGAAAACTCCGGCTCCGGGACAAAAAATAAAATAGCTCCTACAAACAAGACGCCAAATACGATTGTTTTTTTCATCATAGCGGGCTATTCTATCAAATGATGAAAAAAATCGCAGCATTATTAGTGATTATATCTTTAGCCTTTTTTATGGTTACTCATAAAAAGAAAAATTTAATCGATCAAGTCACTTCCACTTTTACTCCCTTGGAAAAGTGGGAAAACGACCTTTCATCTCCTGTTTTAGATCAAATATTAACCCAAAAGTTTATCTACTTAGGCCGAGGCACGCAGGCATATGCTTTTTCCTCCGAGGACGGAAAATATGTGATTAAATTTTTCAAAAAGAATCACCTCTATCCCAATCCATGGCTCAAATACCTACCCGTTCCTGCCCTGAGGAAGAAAGCCGTTCAAAAAGAGCAAAGAATGCACTCTTTTTTTGATTCTCTCCAGTATGCGTACCAAGAATTTAAAGACGAAACAGGCCTCTTATTTATCCATATCAATCCCTCAAAAAACTGGAACAGATCCGTCACGTTCACCGGAAAAAAAGGCGAGAAGCTTGTTATTCCTCTTGGTACGACCTCCTTTATCGTTCAAAAAAAGGCAAAACCCCTCTTTTCTGAACTATTTCACATGCTCAACACAAACGATATGGAAGGGGCTAAAAAATCTCTTCGATCATTTTTCAGCCTCATTCAAACCAGAGGCGAAAAAGGCCTTTTTGATGACGATCATAGCGTCAGCAACAACTATGGATTTGTTGAAGGCCGGCCGATCCAATTTGACATCGGTGAACTCTTTTTGATCGAAGATGAAGATCTGCATGAGAAAGCAGTGGAAGAAGTTCAAAGAATCGGCCGCCGTATCCAGCCTAAAATAGAGGCCTCCCACCCGGAGTTTGTACCCCTTTACCAAGAGATTCTCCGTGAATTCGAAAGTTAAGCTGGGTCATGATTTTTTTACCATCCCCGAACTTGAAAAAAAGCTCGGCTACCGCCATCTTCCCTTAAATGCGTTTGAATCTCCCGCCGATGAAGAAGAAGTCCGCCAGAAGGGCTTAGGAAAAGAAAAAAAGGGAGAAATCCCCTCACAAGCCTTAAAGCTGGGGAAAAAATTCCATCGGCAGATCTTAAGCTCTTATATCCCTCTTGTCTCTGTTCAGCATGTCCACCCCTCCGTCGGCCATGGCCTCTTTGCCGAAGAGCCGATCCAAAAAGATCAATACGTCGGAGAATATACCGGTATTGTCCGCCGCAACGATAGAAGATATTTTGAGCCGATCAATAACTACTGCTATGAATACCCCGTTCCCGATGACATCGGAAGAAGTTTTGTCATCGATGCCACTGACGGCTGCCTCACCCGCTTTATCAACCACAGCTCAAAACCCAATTTAAAACCGATCCATGTCTATTGGAAAGGGTTTTACCATCTGATCTTCCTCGCGCTTAAAGAAATTAAGCCCGGAGAACAGCTTTCCTTTGATTATGGAGAATCGTACTGGTATATTCGTCAAAAACCAGAAGAGTTAGCATGACAACCATTTGGAAATCTCACTTTACCCTTGACGAGTTGCAAAAGAAGTGTGAAAACACGCTTGTCTCTCATTTAGGGATCGTCTTTACCGAAAAAGGCGCCGATTATTTAATCGCCGAAATGCCAATTGAACCGTACCACAAACAATATTCCAACATACTCCATGGAGGCGCATCGGCCGTCTTAGCAGAGACCGTTGCAAGCGCAGCGGCCCTCTGCGCCGTCGATCAGGCGACCCACCTCTGCGTAGGGCTTGATCTCAATATCAATCACCTAAAACCCGTGCATGGCGGCAAGCTGATTGCTAAAACCTTTCCCAACCACATCGGCAGAACCACGCAAGTTTGGACCATTGAGATCCGCGACCAAGAAAAAAGAGTCATTGCCATCAGCCGTTTAACCGTTGCAAATTTAGAGATAAAAGCATGAAAAAACTCTGTGTCTTTTTAGCTCTTTGCTCCTCTATCTGGGGTGCGAACATACAATGCGAATGCGACACGCTTTATATCCTTCAAGATGCCGGCGAAACAATAGCTCTCAAGCATGTGCTCAATCAAGCAGAGAAAAATCATGACAACTACCGCATTTTTGCAAACGGAGTTGCTGCTGTTCTATTAGACTTCTATAAATTTAAATCGAAGATGCTCCCTATCGAACTTGAAGAAAAACTAGACCGCGATTGGAAACGGAACGCTCACTTAAGCGAAAAAAGCGTTCAAATGATTTTAGATCATGTTCAACCCAAAAAAGTGGTATCCGGAGTCGCATTTGAGTTTCAGGGACAGCTGCTCCAAGCTTTTGAAAAACAAGGCGCCAAAAGTTTTGCCTATTGGGACAACATCAACGCCGATGGAACCGATGCTTACTTTGAAACAGCAAAAAAAGTGGCCGCCTGCGCGCAAACACTTCTTGTTCCATCCGATGCATTTTTAAAAATCTATCCAGAAGCCAAATCTGTCGGCCAGCCCGTGCTGGAAGACTCTGCAAATCCCCTTTTTCCACTCCCAACCTACCTGCCGCTTCACCATCCTCTCATCGTCTGGATCGGCGGTTATGGCGCGGACTATAATGAAGCCCTAAAGGTTTTCTTAGAAGGCGCCGGCGCGTTTAAAGATGCGATGATTATTCTCTCCTGCCATCCCAAATACGAAGGCATCATCGAAAAAGAGATGCTCGAAAAAAACCCTTCTTCCAATGTCGTTATTTATGAGGCATTCCAATTGTTCCAAGCCATTGGTCATGCAGACTTTGTCATCTGTCATCAATCAACCGCCGGTTTTCAGGCAGCAGTCGGTGGAAAAAAGGTGTTCTATTTCACTCCGAAAGGACAGCATTACACCAATTTACTGATCGAAAATCAAATCACACCGCAAGTTGCAACCGTTCTAGAGCTCAAAGAGGCGATGGAAAATTCATCCGGCTCTTCTAAAGATATCCTAGACGTGCTACAAATCCCAAGACATGGAACAGAGCGGCTCTACAACCTACTCCACGGAGAGTGAGAAACTTTTCTTCGCAGCTGAAATTGCCGCTGCGTGGCCCCAACAGCTGCCTGATGGACGCCTGATCAAGCCTGAATTCCGTCATATGACGCTCTCATTTCTTGGAATGACCGACCGAAAAGCTCTCATGGACAAAATCGATGATGTTCCCCTCCCCTCCTGGCGTCTTCCTCCCTGCGGAATCTTTCAGAAATGGATCTTCCTTCCGGTTGATACTCCCCGCGTTGTTGCAGCAGTTCCGACGTTTTTAGAAGGAGAAAAAGAGCTTTTGGACTACCAAAAAAAACTCTCCTCGTCTTCCTTTCTGCCCCATGTCTCCGTCTCCAGAGATCCTTTTGACAAAGAAGCGTGGGAAAGGTTTTCCTGCCAAATCCCTTTTTTTGTGCAAGGCATTGCGCTCTATAAAAGTTTGGGCCACTCAACCTATCAGCTCCTGTGGGGGCATCCATCGCCAGCTCCCTTTGAAGAAATCGAACACACCGCCGATATCGCCTATAAAATCCGCGGCGAAAATTATTCTCAGCTGGCGCTCCATGCAGTCTTAGCTCTCTCTTTTTCTTTTCCTGCATTCATCAAGTATCTCAAAAACATTCCCGCAGTCAGCTCCGTGCAAGACATTGTCACCCTTCTAAACAGATGTATTGCAGAGATCGACATCCTCGAAGGAATCGGATTGAAAGCCGTCTCCTACCATGCTACGATCGAACAAAACGAGTTCCTAGAATGGACAATGATCGTCGATGTTTAAAAAAATAGCTCCCTCAACCTACGAGATCCCGCAAGAAGGCGCCATGCTTGTACCCGGACTGGTGATTGCCACTTCGTCCCTCATGAAATCTGAAGAGCTAGAAAAACCCCTTGAGCAAGTCAGAAACGTCGCCTGCCTGCCCGGCATTGTAGGTTATAGCATTGCCATGCCCGACATCCATTGGGGCTACGGCTTTCCCATCGGCGGGGTCGCTGCGATGGATGTGGAAACAGGCGTCATCAGCCCCGGCGGCGTTGGCTACGATATCAACTGCGGCGTACGAATGGCGCTCGCTCCGATCCCCTATAAAGATCTCTCCCATGATAAAAAAGATAAACTCCTCTACCGCATCTTTTCTCAAGTTCCCTCCGGTGTAGGCCACGGACGGAAAAATCAAAAACTCTCCGATGAAGATTATGAAAACCTCATCCGAAAAGGCGCTAAATGGTCGATTGAGCAAGGGTATGGATTCCCAGAAGATTTAGATCACATTGAAAGCAACGGCCTCCTTGAAGAGGCCGATTTAAATGCGGTATCGCTCACTGCAAAACAACGAGGACGCGTGCAGCTGGGAACGATCGGCTCGGGAAACCACTTTGTTGAAATCGGCGCTGTCGGACAAATTTACGATCCAAAAATTGCCCATGCCTGGGGCGTTGAAGAAGGAATGACCTACATTCTCATTCATTCAGGATCGCGCGGCTTCGGCCATCAAGTCTGCCAAGATACGCTCGATGCATTCCTGCACAAAGGATTTGCCCGCAACCTCCCCGATCTGCAACTTGCCTGCGCGCCCATTAAAAGTCCCGAAGGAGAGCAGTATTTTCGAGCGATGGCCGCCGCTGCAAATTTTGCCTTCAACAATCGGCAGCAAATTCTACACGCCGTCCGAGAGGCGTTTCATGATACGCTTAAAATTGCTCCCAACACCATCCGCCTCCTCTACGATGTCTGCCACAACATCGCCAAGTTTGAGACTCACCCCGTGAATGGAAAGCTCCAAAAACTCTGCGTTCATCGCAAAGGCGCCACAAGAGCCTATGGGCCCGGAGCCGAAGAGCTCTCTCCCCTCTTCCGACCCACCGGACAGCCCGTCATCGTCCCCGGTGACATGGGACGGGCCAGCCACCTCATGGTCGGAAAAGGCAACCCCCTCACCTGGTGCAGCGCATGCCATGGGGCCGGAAGAGCCTTAAGCCGCATCAAATCGAAAAAAGCATGGGCCGGAAAAAACATCTATGACTACATGGCATCCAAAGGAGTCAAGGTCCTCGCCGCCTCCGACGCAACCGTTGCCGAAGAGATGCCCGACGCTTACAAAGACGTCGATGAAGTCGTCCTCGCTGTCGAAGAAGCGACTCTCGCCGACCGCGTTGCCCGCCTAACGCCGGGCCTTGTGATTAAAGGTTAGGCTTATTCCAAAATTGGCACTCACTTAGGCCTGCTGAGTGCCGATTTTGGAATTAAAACCGAGTGAGAAGCTGAGCAATGATGCTTTGAAGCGTTACCCCTTCACCGAACTGCCCTTCATACCGAAGGCTTGCGGCAAAGCGGTCTTTTTTGAAGAGGAAGGTGAGCCCCATTCCTAGATCGATGAAGCTGCGGGAAGGAAAAAGCCCTTCGACGGTAAACGTACAAGGAAACTGTCTAAAGGTCGCAGATAAATCCTTCCCATGCAATCTGTTTTCATACACCCAGCTTGCTTTAAGATCATGGACCCATTTCGTATGGGAGCGGACCGAACATTTAGAGATTTTTAAACCGAACTCCGAGCGGAACATTCTAGAGGTTGAAGAAGCAATCTTAAAATTCATCGACTCGGCGCCGGTTTCCTGAAAGCTGTCTTCCCAGCCAAAAAGATAATCCACTGTTCCAAAAGGAGAAAACGTGACCTGGGGAGCCGGATGCAAAACAAGCCCGGCTTCTAAGTGGGGAAGGAGTGTTTCTCCATTATGCGTGCTCGACGCTGTCCTCTCAAGAAAAGGAATATGGCGGTGGGTATGAAAGTGAGCAAAAGAGCCGAGGATCGAAGTGTTAATGTAACCCATCCGTCCGGTATAGCTCAAATAGGGACCCGCAGAGCACCGATTGATGATCGCATGCCCTCGATCGCTCTTCCAATGGAAGAGGACGCGTCCATATTC
>JBGPMV010000090.1:0-6194 GCA_041487155.1 Rhabdochlamydiaceae bacterium | reverse complement strand
CCCTTCGAGTGCATACAAATTTAGCAGCAATTCTTTGTAGTCCGGCTTAAATAGTTTTCCATGAGTAGCATGATAAATGTCGCCAGTAATCCGTCCTAAAGAATATGACATTTTTAACCTATATAAATAAGGTGGTTATGCTGGATCAAAAAAGCTGAGATACACCACTTTTTCATAAGTAGGATTATCTCCAATACTATTTGTAATTGATATTCTCCAAGTACCTCTCGGTTCTAAATTACGTAGAATGTTATTTTGTTGTTCGAGACTTAACTCCGAAAGAGGTTTATCTGGCACATTAACAGATTGTCCAGCTATCAAGGCTTTCATTTTATCGCTCGTTGACATCATCTCTACGTTAATTTCAGTTCCATTTATCTTCGAAATGATTACATTTTTATCGAGGGTTCCAGCTTTTACGATAGCAGATATTGACTGTGGCTTGCTCGCTTTTCGAGTAAATTCAATTAGTCTATTGGGTTCTGTTCCAGCCCCGTAATAATACCTGTAAGAGACAAGTACATCATTCATAAGGATCTCCTTGGCTATAATAATTGGAATAAATTTTGAATCAAATCAAATTAATTGTAAAGAAAAAACAACAGCTCTTGCAACATCTCATAAAGTTGAGGTAAATCCAGTTTTTTTAGCGTCTAACAACAAGCCTTTCATAGAGGATGTGGCTCTAAAGAAATTTTTTGCACCTCAACTTTATGAGCAGTTGCCAGCTCTTAAAGTTGAGGTATACTGGGCGTGGTAAGCTTTTTAACTTTTGGACTTGGCGAGACACAGCTTATGAGTACCCACAAGAAAAACTAGACCTTTGAATTGTAAATCGGCAGGTCTGCTCTACAAAAATAATATCACAGTAGTGTCGAGATAATTTTAACAAAATAATTTGTGAGCTTGATTCAAGTTGAAAAATATCAGTCACATGGGAAAAATAGGGGATAGGGCCTGTACACTTAATTTTAGGATAAAAAATGAAAGGTTTAGAAACAGGAAAAGATAAAGTCAAAAAAATTTGCGATCTTCTCAAAAAAGAGACGTTAGACCCGGCACTGCAAGAAGCACAGAAAATCATTGATGAAGCTAAAGGGCGTGCAGGGGAAATCATTGCCGAGGCGCAAAGGAAAGCAGAGGAGATGCACCAAACGGCCCATCAAGAAATTCAGCAGCAAAAAGTTGTTTTCCAGGCATCGCTTTCACAGGCGTGCCGCCAGACGCTTGATTCTCTCAAAGAGAAGATTGAGCATAAGCTCTTTAATCCGGAGCTTTCAACTCTTTTATCCAAGCCGCTGCAAGATCCAAAAATTGTCGCAAAGCTAATTGAGGTGGTCGTTCTCTCGATTGAAAAAGAGGGTGTTGATGCGAATTTGAGCGCCTCTATTTCGTCTGCTGTTTCTGCGCGTGATGTTAATTTAGCGCTTGCTGCAAAAATTTTAGACAGGCTCAAAGAGAAGAGCGTTCTTCTAACCTCGATTGGCGGCGGTGTGCAAGTTAAAATTGTAAATCAGAACATGACGATCGATCTGTCCGATACAGCTTTTAATGAGCTTGTGGCAAACTATATTCGGAAAGATTTCCGGGACCTGATATTTAACAAATAAAATTTGCGGGAAGGATCATGGCCAATTATTACTTTTTAGCAGCCTCGCTTCCGCCTTTAGAATTAGGAGAAAAGCCTGATTTGTCTTTTGAAGAGCTTTGTTCTAGGCTTCAGATCAATATGAAAGCTAAAGATTTGCAAAAAACCGTTGTTTTCCGCCGGTGGATCGATATCAACAACATCCGCGCGCTCTTTTTAGAAGATGGGATCGACCCCAGAGGAAACTTAAGCGAGAAAGAGCTGGATCAAGCGCTTCTTTTGCAAGACGGCCTTCCCCAATATGTTTTTGATTTTCTTGATCAGTTTGAATCCGCTCCGGAAAAATTGCGGTTTTTCCCAGGCGTTCTCGCTGCCTATTTCCGTGAGGAGACCCCAAAGCTAAGCGGTTTTTTGAAGAGATATTTAGAGTTTGAAAGAGCTTGGCGGCTCGTGCTTGTCGGTATCAAGGCAAAGGAGTTGGGCCGGGACCTGACAGAAGAGCTCCAGTTCGAAGATTTAACAGATCCGCTTGTGATGGAGCTTCTCGCGCAAAAAGATGCCATAAGTTATGAGCCTCCTCCTGAATTTCTCTCCTTAAAAGAAAAGTATCTTGCCTGCGGGCCGGATCCTTTTTTACAATTTAAAGAGATAGCGAAGTGGAGATTTAAACAGATTGATGAGCTCGCCATCGAGCCTCTTTTTTCCATCGATTGGATTTTGAGTTATATGGCCCAGCTTTTACTCGTTGAACAGTGGAATGAGCTCGATCCTGAAAAAGGTGAAATAATACTTGAAGCATTCGTAGGGTAAAATGAAAAATATCGCAACCGGAAAAGTCGTAAAAGCGTTTGGAAACTTGCTTCATGTGGAATTTGACGGAAGCATTCGGCAAGGTGAAGTTGCCATGGTGAAGGTCGGTTCTGCAACCCTGAAAGGGGAAGTGATTGAAATTGCAGGGCATGAAGCCAAAGTCCAGGTTTTTGAAGATACATGGGGCGTCAAGCTCGGAACGCTGGTCGAATTTAACGGCCATCTTTTAGAAGCAGAGCTCGGACCCGGACTCTTGGGCTCGATTTTAGATGGACTCCAAAACCCTCTTGAAAAAGTGGCAGATGCCATCGGCCTCTTTTTGGCGCGCGGGGTGTATCTGCCTCCGCTGGATCGAACCCGTCATTGGGATTTTCATCCTATTGCAAAGACCGGCGACATTGTCCATGCAGGGGATGAGATCGGGTACACGATGGAAGGGCGATTTCATCATAAGATCATGGTTCCATTCTCGCATACCGGCGAATATACCTTGACATGGGTTGCCAAATCAGGAAGTTTTACAATTGATACAACGGTTGCAAAAGCGGTCGATCCCGCTGGACATGAGTACCACTGGACCATGGTTCAAAGATGGCCTGTGAAAATGCCTCTTCAAGCCGGGGAGAAAATCAAAGCGACCCGGATGATGGACACCGGCGAAAGAATCATCGATACTCAATTTCCTGTTTTGAAAGGTGGGACTTTTTGCTCTCCGGGCCCTTTCGGCGCAGGGAAAACTGTTCTGCAGCACCACTTAGCTAAATATTCTGCCGTCGACATCGTGATTGTGGTGGCATGCGGTGAAAGAGCCGGTGAAGTTGTCGAAGTCCTTCGCACTTTTCCTCATCTCATCGATCCTCATACCAACGATCCTTTAATGAACCGCACGGTGATCATTTGCAACACATCCTCTATGCCGGTTGCCGCTCGTGAAGCCTCTATTTATATGGGAGCCACCATTGCCGAGTACTACCGGCAAATGGGACTCGATATTTTAATGCTGGCCGATTCAACATCGAGATGGGCGCAAGCAATGCGAGAGATGTCGGGAAGGCTCGAAGAGATCCCGGGAGAAGAGGCTTTTCCGGCGTATCTTGCTTCCAGGATTGCTGCGTTCTATGAAAGATCGGGCGTCATAAAACTTCCCAGCGGAAAAATCGGCTCTCTCACCATCGGCGGCACCGTTTCTCCTGCCGGAGGAAATTTTGAAGAGCCCGTCACGCAGGCTACCCTTGCGGTTGTTGGAGCGTTTTGGGGCCTTTCAAGAACGCGCTCAGATGCACGGCGCTATCCGGCGATCGATCCTTTGATTTCGTGGAGCAAATATGTCGATGATGTCAGCCGCGAGCTCGATGCTCAAGTGGAAGGCTGGGGCCGCCACGTCAAGAAAGCTGCCAAAATTTTGCGCGAAGGGGATGAAATCGGCAAGAGAATGGAAGTTGTCGGGGAAGAAGGGATCACACTCGGCGACATGATCACCTATTTGAAGTCGGATCTCTATGAATTTGCCTATCTGCAGCAAAACGCCTTTGATAAAGAAGATGCCTACTGTCCGCTATCCAGACAAGTTCCTCTCTTTGATTTGATCAATGTCGTCTTCAATGGCAAGTTTCATTTTGACGGCCATGATGCCGCGCGCTCCTTCTTTTTGGATCTGCAAAACGAAATTAAAAACATGAACTTTATGCCTTTTAAATCAGACCGGTATGAGGCAGCGCTCGTCCGTATCAATGAGAAAATTCAAACCGCCGCGAAGGGAGTCTCATGAAAAAAGTTTACGACCGAATTGTCGACATGCGCGGAAACCTTCTCACCGTGATAGCTCAAAATATCAGCCTTGGTGAAATGGCGCGGATTCATAAGCAGAATGGCGAAGTGATTTATGCTTCGGTTCTTCGCATTGAAGGTGAAAAAGTAACCCTCCAATCTTTTGAAAACACCCGCGGACTTGCCACCAATGACCGTGTGACATTTTTGGGCAAGCAGATGGAGGCGATTGTCTCCGATGCGCTTCTAGGCCGTCGGTTTAGCGGAGCCGGCGATCCGATCGACCGGGGCCCTCCCATCACCGGCGACCACGTCGAGATCCACACTCCTTCTTTTAATCCCGTCCGAAGGATCGTCCCGCATCAGCTCGTTCGAACCAATATCCCCATGATCGATGTCTTTAACTGCCTTGTCAAATCGCAGAAGATCCCGATTTTTTCTATCGCAGGCGAGCCTTATAACGCCCTTCTCATGCGGATTGCAAACCAAACCGATGCCGATGTCGTGATGATCGGCGGCATGGGGCTCCGATTCGATGATTATCAAGCCTTCATTGATAACGCCGAAAGAGCAGGCTCGCTTGAAAAGACAGTGATGTTCATCCATCAAGCGACAGATCCTGCTGTAGAGTGCCTCCTCGTCCCTGACATGGTGCTGGCTTGCGCAGAGAAGTTTGCAGTGCAAGATAAAGACGTCTTAGTGCTGCTCACCGATATGACCGCTTTTGCAGATTCCATTAAAGAGATCGCCATCACGATGGATCAAATCCCCTCCAACCGCGGCTATCCTGGCTCCCTCTATTCTGATTTAGCCTCCCGCTATGAAAAAGCCGTTGACATCGAAGGGAGCGGATCGATCACCATCATTTCCGTGACGACCATGCCTGGGGGCGATGTAACCCATCCGATCCCTGATAATACCGGCTATATCACCGAAGGACAGTTTTATCTCCACGGAGGACGGATTGATCCCTTCGGATCGCTCTCCCGCCTCAAGCAGCAAGTGATCGGAAAGGTTACCCGTGAAGACCACGGAGATTTGGCCAACGCCCAGATCCGGCTCTATGCAGAAGGAAAAAAAGCGCGTGAGCGGCAAGCGATGGGATTTAAACTCTCGCGCTGGGATGAAAAAATCTTGCACTTCTCAAGGCTTTTTGAAGAGCGGATGATGAATCTCGAAGTCAACTTACCCCTTGAAGAGGCGCTGGATTATGGTTGGAAAACCCTCTCGGAGTGTTTTGAGCCTCAAGAGGTCGGGATTAAACAGACCATCATCGATAAATATTGGCCTAAAGCATGAGACTGACCAAGAGCGAGCTTCGCCTGCAGCAGCTCCGTTTGGGACAACTGGAGAAGTACCTTCCCACGCTCCAGCTTAAAAAGACCCTTTTGCAGCTCGAAGTCAACCTGGCCCAGCAAGAAATCGAGCAGCTTCTAGTCGAGTATCAAAATCAAGAAAGCATCGTCAAGGCATTTTCGCCTCTTTTTTCCGGTAGTGGATCGTTCGATCTTTTTCCTGCAGTGAAAATTGTAGAAGTCCGCCGCCACATTGAAAATATTGCAGGGCTTGATATTCCTGTCTTTGACCAGGTGGTTTTTGAGCCGAGTTCTTATTTTCTCTTCGATGCCCCTGTTTGGATCGATGCAGCCCTGCAAGGGCTTAGAAAACTCATTGTTTTGCGAGAAAAAATACGGATTTCTGAAGAGAAAAAAGCAGCGATTGAAAAAGAGCTCCGAGACGTCTCCATACGAGTGAACCTCTTTGAGAAGATCTTAATCCCAAGAGCCCTGGCCAACATCCGTAAGATCAGGATCTTCTTAGGAGATCAGCAGCTGGCTGCCGTCTGCCAAGCAAAAGTTGCCAAGCAGAAAATACTCGAACGAGAAGCGCATGAAGAGGTGGGCGTATGATCCAAGACGTCGTCAAATTCCTCATCTTGGGAACGCAGGATGATCTCGGCCATTTTTTTAGTAGAGCCCAAGAGCAAGGTTTTTTAGAATTCATCTCCATTTCACAAAAAAAAGCCCTT
>JBGPMV010000089.1:0-6245 GCA_041487155.1 Rhabdochlamydiaceae bacterium | reverse complement strand
TAGAAGGTAAAAAAGGGGACATGTATGACTTCACCAAATTGAACAAAGTCGATTTGGTGAAGTGCATTGAAAATGACATAACTCATCGTATTTAAAATAGTTATAGAGTTTCTGTTGATATGGATTTTTTGAAAAATAAGGCCAGGTAGTTTGTTTCAAGCTTCCTAGCATACAGCAACAATCAAGGAAGATATTGACAAAATGTAATGTAATTGGTTACGTTGTGTGTAAATGAGAGCCTCGTGGCAATAAAGACATTTAAACATAAGGGGCTAAAAAAGTTTTTTGAATCTGGCAGCAAAGCCGGCATACAGGTGGCTCACGCTAAAAGGATCAAGCTTATTTTAGACTTGCTTGACGCTTCCCTGGAAGCCAAAGATATGAACTTTCCTGGATCTGATTTTCACCCGCTAAAAGGTGACTTGAAGGGATTTTACTCGGTTCACGTCAATGGCAACTGGACGATTATCTTCCGCTTCGAAAGCGGGGAAGCCAAAGACGTTAATTTGATAGACTATCATTAAAAGGGATGTAATTTATGGTAAAGAAAAGAAAACCGACTCACCCAGGAGAAGTGCTTGATGAGCTCTATATCAAGCCGCTCAAACTTAATTTGCAAAAGCTTGCCGATAGGCTCGGTATTGCCAGAAACACTTTGTTTAAAATTAGAGCTGGCGAAGCAAGTGTTACCCCTTCGATAGCTCTGTCTCTAGCCGAAGCTTTTGATACGACGCCTCAACTTTGGCTTAATCTGCAGATCAACTACGACCTTTGGGTCGGAGAGCATGTACACAAACACATTCAACCGATTCTCAAAAATGGAGAACTTCTCCCAACTAGACAGAATCGTGAAATCGCGCGAATTGCCTTCGTTTGATTTTTTTCCGACAAATCAGCTGGGTTTGATAATCAGAGGGTCTTTGAGGATAAGAGGCAGGACGTCTAGGATGGAAGGGGACCATTCAAGCCCTTTTCGGTAGACAAGGCGCTGGGAGAGGAAGCAGGCGATGATCGCTTTTTTATGGAGGTCGGGGATCTCTTTTAAGATCCGGTCTTGGTAGTTTGTACGTAACAGGGGAAGGCAGTAATTGAGAAGGCACTGAATAAGGGGGTCTTTAGGGTCGTTTGGAAGGGTTACTGACGCAAGATAATGGAGAAGCTCATCGGTGAATTGGTTGATTTGCACGGAGATGAGCTCTGACACTTCTGTTAACGGTTTTTGTCCATGGCTGGAAAGGAGCGTTTGGGCTTCGTCGCGGCAGCGGGCTTCTATGGTCGATATGATCTCTTCCACAATCTGGCTTTTATGCTTAATGAATTCTTCTTCAGAGAGGACGAGGCCTGCTAAAACTTCAAAAGAGGAGCAGATGACGCCTCCTTTATTGGCGGAACTATCCTTAATAATAATAACACCGAGCTTTTCTAAAGCTCTGCGGGCGCCCGGAGAGAGATAAAGATTGCCTCCTTCGACAATGGCCCTAGATGTCGGGTGGCCCAGGTCATCTAAATAATCGCGATAGTTGCTTTCGTTCAGCGTGCGGGGACGGCCGCCGCCTGTAATAAAGACATCGGCCTTGGCTTTGTGGACGGTGGTGCGGAGAAGGTGGTTCATTTCGTTTCCTGAAACCCATTCTTCTACAACTTTGCCATTTTCTTTCTTGAGAAGAAGGGTTTGCTGGGCGTAGGCGCTCTCTTCTCTGCGGCTTTTTGTATCAAGCAGATAGCCGCCTTCATGCAGTTTTTCAGGCGGATAAAACCGAATCGGCTTCCCCTCTTTAAAGAGCGAGGCAATGATGGAAAGATCGAGCCCTTCGGGATCTAAGATGGTGCCGGAGCCGTCGATGGAGGCAACAAGCCTAGCTGTTTTAGGATAGAGGCGGAAGAGGTTGTTCATCTGATTTCCTGCGACATCGCCATCGGGGCCGCCCGTCATTTTGACGGTGAAAACATCTTTTTTGGGATCTATTTTTAAGTATTTGAGAACTTCTTCCATGTAAATATTGACACCGCGGGAGGTGACGCCAAATTCTTTATGGTTGATGCCGGCGCCGGGCTTGCTCGACATGAAAGAGGTGCCCGGTTTGTAGTTGTAGTATTGTGCGTAATTTGAGATCCAGACGATCATTTCATTGTGCATGTTTTCGTCGGGGCCTAGGTAGATGTATTCAGGCTTTTGATAATAATCGACGATATTATGAGGACGGAGTTTTCCATCAGGATCGCAATTGATAATCGTTAGAAAACATTCGATATAGGAGCGTTGCGATTGGTGGAGGTATTCCAGCTTTTGCTCTTGTTGAAAGTTTTTCAGTTTTTCATGGACGATCTCTGGAGAGATACCGGCATCTTCAAGCTCAAATTGATAGATGTCTTCTTCAGATTTCATCCGCTCATACGGCTCGAGGAGGATGACGCCTTTTGCTCCTCCTTCCGGGATGTCTTTATTTTTTTTCTGCTGGGTGTAGGCCAAGTTGTAGCATTCTGCGAAGAGAGAGTTCCGATCGGAGATGAGCTGCTCGCCTTTTTCGGGATAAACGGTTCTAAGCCCTCCGCGTGCTAAGTCTCGAAAGCGGATATGGAACCCAATGAAATAAAACCCTTTCATGAAAAAAATAGCGAAGGGAAGCTCTGGAAACCTGTCGGCGCGATTAAAGGGAACTTGATCCAGATAGTGAGGATCCAAGCGGAAAGAGAAAGCTGTTTTATTCGACCGGTAGACATTGGTCTTGAGCATATAGTCAATCCAATTCATCCCTTGTTTAAGGATGTTTTTTCGCCGCATGTCATTTGCCTCTTGTCCCGTATCGATTTGATCGACGAGCTCTAAAAATTTATCTCGGATCTGTTTGTAGGCCTGGAGATCTGTTTTTTGCGGATGGAATTTTTTTTCAAAAGCTTGTGTGAGATAGACCGTGAGTTCCGGGTGGCGGCAGATGCCTTCTTCGATGTTGGAAAAAGAATAAAGATAAGGGTCTGCTTGGACGAGCACTTGGTGGATGAAATGGGCCATTGTTTTAAGGAGGTTGCCCTTATTGCCGCTGATGAGTTTTGAGTCAACAAAGGTTGTTTCAATGAGCTCTTGTCCGGGGAAATATTTGACGGTGACAAGCTCTTGCAAGAAATCATCGAGGTCGGTTTCATCCCAGGCGGCTCCACCGTTGGCTCCATGGATGGCCAGCGACATGAGAAGAATGTTTTCTTTGCCGTAAGGGTTGATATAGGTTGCCGTCACTCTTTTTAAAACGAGTCCATGTCGGTAGATAACGCGGGTGAGCTTATATAAAAAATCTTGCTTTGGAACATTTCTCCAAGCGAGCACGATTTGCAGCGAAGGAGTCTCTTTTTTCTGAGCCCACTCTTCATTGCGTCTGACTTCCAATTGGCAAGGATCTCTTTTCTCGGCGCGGATCAAAACATCGAATGCTAGAAGCAGTCTTTCAGGGGTGAGCGATTTTAAAAAGCGGGGCGACATCGATTTTAAAAGATTTTCAAATTGGATGAGTGTGAGCTGCGGGTGCAGCTGTTTAAGTTTTTCAAAAGCTTCTTGGGGTTTTTCCAGCGAGCCTAAAGCTCCCTGATCGGGTAGCTGTGAAAAGTGGATGACCGCAAGGCGAAGAGGCAGCTTGGCGTTAGTAAAAGGGGGCGGAGCATTAGAGACGAAAGTTCTATAATTCTGAATCCATCGCTGGCGGAAATGTTTTAAGATCTGCAAGTCGGCATCGGGGGTATCTAAGCAGAGGGCGATCGCTTTATTTTTGAAGAGAATGGTAGAGAAAAATTCCTGAAGGTCGAACCCCATCAGGCTATGGGTGACCAGGCGCAGCGTCTCAACATCGGCATCTTCAAAAAAGCGGGGAGGCAGATGATTTTGGATCCACCGGTAGGCTTTTTCGAACTCAGCCGTCTCTTGCCCCAGCGCCTCGCGCAGCGGTTCTTTGTCTTCAGAATCCATTGACTCTCCTTAACTGTTCTTTAAAGGATCGTCTATTTTTTTAATAAGCGTAAACTGCTGAGGCCGACCAGAACCGTGCCGCCTTCGTGGAGGATGACGGCGATCCAGAGAGGGACCCAGCCTAGAAGGGCGGGGGTTGTAGCACAGAGGATGACAAGCAAGGCCAGCGTGAGGTTTTGGGTCAGAATTAGGCGGGTTTGACGCGCCTTTTTAATCAGCCAGGGAAGCAAACTTAAATCGTCATGAATCAAAATAATATCGGAGGCGTCCACGGCTGTTGCGCTCCCAATTTTCCCCATTGAAACGCCGACGGTTGCCCTTGCAAGCGCCGGTGCGTCATTAATCCCGTCGCCCACCATCATTAAGTCGCCGCTGAGAGCTAGCTCGGTGATTTTTTGTAATTTGTCTTCAGGTCTTAAATCGGCAAACACTTCATCGATTGCAATCTCACCTGCAACCCACTGTGCGTTGATCATGTGATCGCCTGTCAGCATGATGGTTTTAAGGTTTTGCTCCTTGAGCTCAGAAATCGTTTTTTTCACACCCGGCCTTAAGGCGTCTTGGAACTGAAAAAGAATGACGCAGTCATTCACTAAAAGATAGGTCGACATTGTTTCGATTTGCGGAAGTGTAAAAGAAGAGCCGATTTTCTGCTGAATAAAATCGCGGTGGCCGATTGCAGCTCTTTCATGTCCTATTTTTCCTTCTAGGCCAAAACCTGCAATCGACTGAAACTCATCCACAGGTTTTAAAGAGATGTTTTTTTGCTTAGCACGATCGGAAAGAGCCTTTGCAATCGGATGCACGGCATTTCGTTCGAGCGACGCTGCAAAAAAGAGGGCTTGATCGGGATCTATCAAGGGGCCATACAGCTGTTTTTGCCCTATATAAACAAGCTCTCCTGTTGTAAGAGTGCCTGTTTTATCGAGCGCGATCGTATGGCATTTTGCAACTGCATCTAAGATCGCACCTCCTTTAGGAAGAACGCCGCGCCTGGCGCAGCTTGTAATTGCGCTTAAGTAAGCCGTTGGAGTCGCTAAAATCAGAGCGCAGGGGGAAGCGGCGATCAAAAAGGCAAGCGCTCGATAAATCCCCCCTTCAGGACCCAAGTAGGGGATCGAAAAAATTTGGGGTAAGAGCGCTGCAAAAAAAACAGAGAGCAAAATGATCGTCGAGGCATAGATCCTGCTAAACCGGTCCAAAAATTGTTCGACTTGCGGCTTTGCCTCCTGGGCCTGCGTAATTAATTTAATGACGCGCGACAGCGTTGAATCTCCGCTTGAGCGGCTAACTCGGATGGTAAGAGAGCCATCGAGGTTGCCGGCGCCGGCCGGAACATCATCGCCTGTTTGTTTTGAAAGAGGAGCGCTCTCGCCTGTTAAATAGACTAAATTGACGTACGATCGTCCCTCGATGACGACCCCATCGAGCGGAATAATTTCTCCGGCTTTGACTAAAATGACCGTGCCGACCTCGATTTCTCGCACCGATTTTTCATAGAGATGCCCTTGATCGCCGACGACCCAGGCGCTTCGAGGAGAGAGTCGATTCAAATGGAGCACGCTGCTTCTTGTTTTCTCCCCAACGAGCATCTCCATCCCTGCAGAGAGCTCAAAAAGAACCAAAAGAAGAGCCCCTTCCATCTCGCTTCCAATCGCCACCGAAAGCAGGGCTGCCAGTGTCATCAGAACATCGATATTCACATCCCATCTAGACAAGTCTTTTATTGAATTAATGAGGGCAGGGGTTCCCACTAAAAGATAGACCGTGCTTAATGCCAGAGTAGATCCCAGCGATGAATGATAAGAGAGAACAAAGGCAACGGCTAGCAAGACTGCTGCTAGAATAGAAGAGCGCAGCGGGAGATTTTTCCCCCATTTTCTTGAACCCGGCCTCAAAAAAGGAGAGATCGTCTCTTCTTGATTCGAAGCAAAAAACTCATCGAATGAATAGGGCGTGG
Source organism: Rhabdochlamydiaceae bacterium (assembly GCA_041487155.1). Lineage (GTDB taxonomy): Bacteria > Chlamydiota > Chlamydiia > Chlamydiales > Rhabdochlamydiaceae > PALSA-1444. Next base: position 333 of record JBGPMV010000089.1, on the reverse strand, counting down.
TCATAAAAGCCTTTGCAGCAAGTAGACGGCGCCCAGACCAAAGCCTATAATCGCCAAATTCCAAATGATGGCTTCCATCGCACGGTTTTTTGCTAAATATACCATAATCCAGGCGCTGGATGCACAAATTACGCCGATGGAGATGCAGAGCGTCCAAAATCCTCCGAAGGAGCCCAGAATCGTGAGAGCTCCGGCTGAAATGACGCCGACTGCCGCGCCCACGCACTGCTTTAGAGGATGTTCGTAGACTTCTAAAGTAAGCCCCATCTCTTCTTCGAGCATGACTCGCAAAAGACGGTTGTCATCCGACGAGAGCGTTGAAACAACATCTTC
>JBGPMV010000088.1:0-6257 GCA_041487155.1 Rhabdochlamydiaceae bacterium | reverse complement strand
CTATTCTGAGAGGATTATAAAATTTGCAAATAACTAATTGTTTCCATTAATATTTTGCTCCGCAACAGGAGGCGCTTAAGCTATGAATATTTCTCGAGAACAAATCTTCCACTTCAACTGGTGGAAAAATGAATATAATCACAATCTCCAGCAACATCAGGTGCCAGGAATTGTCTTAGGAACAACAGCCATCTTAGTTAATGGTATTTGGGGAAAACAAGCCGCCGCTATCTTTGGAGTTGTAACCTTTTTGGCCTATCCTTTTGCACACCGCGCGATCATTTATCTGATCTCTATACAGATGCATGAGCTTGTTTATGCCGTTGCAATGGTTACTGCACAGTTTGTTGGTTATAAGTATCCTTTCTTTTCTGAACCGGCTCTTTTTATGTCATTGCTTTTTACAGCTTCCATAGCGATTCACGGGTCACAGACGAGGGATCTACTACAGAAGATGGAATCGAAGATTAATAAACTACAACCTCAGAGAGACCCAATGAACCCCGCTAGGTTATCACAATCTCTACCACCAGAAAAACTGGGTTAATCTTTAATGTACGCATCGGGCAGGCTGATCAGGTCATGGACAGCCTGCTTGGTGATGTCTCTTCCCATGAGAGCGATTGATTCGGTGAGGGGGATTTTTTTAGGACAGACTTGGGCGCAGTTTTGAGCATTGCCGCAGCTGATCACCCCTTCTTCTTGCTGCATCACGCGGAGACGCTCCGGTGCTTGCATTTTTCCGGTCGGGTGGGAATTAAAAAGACGTACTTGGGAAACGGCTGCAGGCCCCATGAATTTGGAACGGGGACTGACTTGCGGGCAGGCTTCTAAACAGCAGCCGCAGGTCATGCAGGTCGAAAGAACATAGCGCGCTTCTTGAACTTTGGGATCTTGCTTAGGTCCAAATCCTCTTTCAAATGAGCCGTCGGTCTCTACCCATCCCTTGATCCGTTTAAGATGCTCAAACATCACGCTCCGATCGACAATGAGGTCGCGGATGAGAGGAAATTTCGTCATGGGGGCGAGCCGGACGGTGTCGGATTTTGTTTCTTCTAAGATGGTTGGGATCAGTGCTGTACACCCTTGACGGGGTTTTCCGTTAATGAGGACAGAGCAGGAGCCGCAGACTTCTTCCAGACACCCTTGTTCCCAAACGACCGGCTGAACTTTTTCTCCTTTACGGTTCACGGGGGATTTCTGAATATCCATGAGCGCTGTGATGATGTTGTAAAACGGCTTTACTTCCAGCTCAAACTCTTCCCAGTATTGGTGCCCTGGCGTTCCGCGGTATATTTTTAAGATAAAGTTCATAAGGGTAAATCAAGCTTTACTGGAATATCATCCAGCGTGGGGTTAATTTTTTTTGCATGCACATAGTCTCTCGGGATGGGCTTCAAGTGCCGAATATTGACTTTTTTGTACTTAATTTTGGGCCCTTCGGGTGTGTATTCGGCAATCGTGGTCTTCAGCCAGTGTTGATCGTCTCTTTCGGGGAACTCTGCCTTATAATGGGCGCCTCGCGATTCATCGCGCGCCCGTGCGCTCACCGTCATTGCTAAAGCCAGTTCTAGCATGGGGCCGAATTGGTTTGCAAATGTATATGTCTGGTTCATGAGGCTGCCGCGGTCATCGAGGGAAATATGTTGATACCGCTCGCGCAGCTCTTTTAGTTTTTCTATCGTTTTATCAAGCTCGGCATTGCTCCGTTTGACTGTCATTGTGCGTATCATGAGGTCTGCCATTTCATCATGAAGACGGTGGACATTTTCAGGGCCGTCGCGTGTCAGAAGATCGTGTTTGAACGACTCTTCATGCGCCAAGGCATCGGAATAGATTTTTCCGGGCAGTGAAGTATAACTTGTTTTCAGTGCATCGTGGTAGCGAGGCACTTCATTGCCGGCAACAAGGCCTGCAAAGATGCAGGCGACTAAAGAATTAGCTCCAAGTCGGTTAGCGCCATGGTACTGAAACTCCGATTCTCCCACAATAAAGCAGCCGGGGATGTTGCTCATTTGTCTAAAGCGGGTCTGTCTATCAGGGTCGTCAGCTGCCGGCCAATCCACCCACGCGCCTCCCATCGAATAATGCACTGCTGGGAAAATTTTCATGGGGACTTTTTTCGGGTCTTCTCCGGTGAATTTGCGATAGATCTCAAGAACCGATTCAACTTTATGCAGCGTTTTTTCAGGAAGATGAGTCATATCGAGATAGACTTGCATGCCTCCATCCACACCAAGGCCGAGCTCGCAGATACGGAGCACTTCGCGGGAGGCGATATCTCTTGCGACAAGGTTGCCATAACCGGGATACATCTCTTCTAGGAAGTACCAAGGCTCGCCCGTCTTTCCACAGGGGATCGTTTTTCCTTCGGGATTCACGATGGTTTTAGAGGAGTCTCCATAAACCCAAAGGCGGCCTCCTTCTCCTCGGAGCGATTCAGAAATGAGGCGGAGTTTATCTTCACCGGGGATCGCAGTCGGATGTACTTGGATGAACTATCCGTTGGCATAATACATACCCTGCATGTAAAGCCGCCCATTGGCAGCGCCTGTACAAAATGTTGAATTAGTCGATTTTTTGTAGATCAGCCCCGGGCCGCCCGTGCCGAAAACCACACAGTCGGCTTTCATGACGTCGAGCTTCATACTGATCAGATCCATGAAGACAATGCCGCGGGCGCACCCGTGATCATCGATGACAAGGCGCATAAACTCATGGTTTTCGTATTTTTCGACCTGTCCTAGGGTTTCAAAACGGCGGACCTGTTCGTCTAAAGCATAAAGAAGCTGCTGTCCTGTAGATGCTCCGCAAAAGGCCGTCCTATTATAGAGGGTTCCTCCAAACCGGCGAAAGTCAAGCGTTCCTTCGGCGGTCCGATTAAACGGACATCCGAACCTATCCATCATCCGGATAATGCCGGGCGCTGCAAGGCACATCTCCAAAACAGGCGGCTGATCGGCTAAAAAATCTCCCCCTTTAATCGTATCGTACGCATGAATGATCGGAGAGTCGTTTTCGCCTTTGAGATTCATCGCAGCATTGATTCCCCCTTGCGCGCAGACAGAATGAGACCGTTTCACTTTGGTGACGGAAAAAATTTTAACTCGGCAGCCGTTTTCTGCAAGACGCATGGCCGTTGATAATCCTGCTAAGCCGCCTCCTACTACAATGACATCTTTCATTTTTATAACACTTAATTTTTAAGATTTAGAAAATACGTTCCCCAAATAGCCGCAAGCCCAAAAAACGCCACAAGCGCCATAAGACCCCATGAAAGCCTCAAAGCTCCTTTTTGAGCAGCGACGCGGAGGACCACTCCCCAAGTTATGAGGAATGTCCACAGTCCATTAAAAGCATGGAAGCACGCTGCAAGGACAAAAATAGTATAGAGCCCTACATAGAGCGGGCTTTTAAAAGTGTCTCGCACCGATAGAAGCGTCGCCGTTCCAAAATCAGAGGCGACTGCAACGACTTCCGTAGGCCCTAACTTTCGTTTTTCAAGGACTTTAAGCCATGCTTTTTTCTGCTCATACGCTTGTGCAGATGCTAAAATCATCTGCTGCTGCGCATCATATTCATCTTTGGTTGATAAGGTTTGAGCGACATCTACAAGCGTTTGCTCTGCATGCCTTGATTCAATGTCTTGTTTCTGTTCCTCTATTTGTTCAGCCCCATAAAGATCCACGCCTAAACGAGAGGCCACGGTGTAGAGTCCTTTGTCGACAGTAACCGTGACAAAATAGGCCTGTTTTTCGCCCATGTTAATCCCATCGGGATAGTCGATGAATCGGAATTTTGCGACATGGAGGATGATGCCGATAAGCAAGATCCAGGAAGTGAGCCGCTGCCAGGTGTAGGCTTTATTCCTTCCATACTCGTGCATGTCGGGCGATTTTCCCCGCGATCTATTGGAATTAAATTTAGCCGTGAAAAGATATTTAATCCCCCAAACTGCATGGAGTGCGATAGGAACTCCCAGCAAGAAAATTTCAATCGCTTGCAGATAGGGAAGATTATGGATTGAATTTACAAGCTCGACAAATCCTCGCGCATTATCTCCAAGAAGAAGCGCTGCTTGAGAATTCACAAGCAGATGCTCGAACAAAAAGAGAACGATCCATAGCCCCATGAGCGAATGAAGCCTTCTCCATATAAATGCTTTTGGAAGAGTTTGCGTTGTCATCTCGACTATTAAACATCGATGATGTGTTTTGGAAAAGAAAAAAGTTGAGCTGCATTCCGAGCAGTAGCCAAACCAAGCTCTTCGGTAGAAACTCCTTTGAGGCCCGCAATCAGCGCGGCAGTTTCTACAACATAGCCGGGTTCATTCATTTTTCCCCGCTTAGACAGCGGAGCTAAATAGGGGGTATCGGTTTCAATTAAGAGCCGGTCCAGCGGAATATATTTTGCAATGTCCCTTAAAGACACTGAATTTTTGAATGTGACAATCCCGCTGATCGACACCATCCATCCCCGCTTAAGACACGCTTGGGCCTCCTCTAATGTCCCGGTAAAGCAATGCAAAACGGCCGGAAAATCTTTTCCCTTTGTAATATCCAGCAAATCTTCAAACGCATCGCGGCAATGGAAAATAAGAGGCAGTTTTGTCTCTAATGCAAGCTCTACGTATTTAAGAAGATGTGCTTTTTGTAAATCTTTAGGGGAGTGTTCGTAATGGTAATCAAGACCTGTTTCCCCAATGGCAATGAGCCCGCCTTCTCTTGCAAACCGTGCCACAAGAGGAAAAAAGCTGTCTCCTATCTTTGCAACATCATGGGGTGTGGCCGCTGCTGCATTAAAAATCCATCGATGCCGCTTAGCTAAAGCCAAGCCCTTATCCAGGCTTGCCTGATCGGTGCAGACATTGACAACGGCTTTAACCCCGTGCTGCTCAGCCCGTTGCAGCATCTCTTCCACATGATCGATGACGTCCGGCCCCGTCAAATGGGCATGAGAATCAATAAACATCTTTTTATCTTACCTGTCACTGCCTCTAATGTCAATTTGAGTCTCAAAATGACATTTGCGATGTCATTTTGCAGACTTATAGGTGAATAAGCTTGCAAAATGACATCGCAAATGTCATATTGAGTCTCAGAATGACATTTCAATATGTAAACAGACTTTTTGAAGAGCCTAAAAAAAGCTACTTTCTCTTTGGGCCCCGAGGAACGGGAAAGTCAACGCTTTCCCGCTGGCGCCATCCAAAGGCCTTAATTATTGACCTTCGTCTATCGGACCTAAAACTAAGGCTCGCCGGCAATCCTCAATATTTACTGGAAATGGTCCGCGCCCAGCCAAAAGGTCAAGTGATTATCATTGATGAGATCCAAAAAGTCCCTGAACTCCTCTCTCTGGTTCATGTTCTCATAGAAGAAAAGCAGGGATGGATTTTTATCCTTACAGGCTCCAGTTCCCGTAAACTGAAAAGAGAAGGCGTAGACCTTCTGGCTGGAAGAGCACTTAAAAAGCATTTGCACCCTTTTTTGGCCACAGAGCTCGGAGAAGCATTTGTTCTGGAAGAAGCTCTGAAATATGGACTGCTCCCGCTCCGTTTCGATGAAGAAAACCCCCTAGAAACCCTCAAAACGTATGTCGCCCTTTATATGGAAGAAGAGGTCAAGGCAGAAGGAATTGTGCGCAATATCGAACCATTTGCACGATTCTTAGAAACGATTAGCTTTTCTCATGGAGGTCAGTTAAATCTCACAAACATTGCTCGTGAATGCATGGTAAAGCGGACAACCGTTACCAGCTGGGTTTCAATTTTAGAGGATCTGCTCATCGCATTCCAGCTTCAGATTTTTACAAAACGTGCAAAAAGGGAACTGAGCGCACATCCAAAGTTTTATTATTTTGATGCAGGTGTTTTTCGCACCATACGGCCTCAATCGATTGAAGACTCCGTTTCAGAATTAGATGGACCTGCTTTAGAAGGTTTAGTTGCGCAGCATTTAGTTGCTTGGTGCGATTATACTCAGGGAGAAAATAATCTTACATTTTGGCGCACGCGTTCAGGTGTTGAAGTCGACTTTGTCTTGCATAGCCCTCTAGGTTTTTGGGCTATCGAGGTGAAAAATACACGCAATATATCACTTGATGACTTGCGCCATTTAAAAATTTTTCAAGAAGACTATCCCGAAGCCAAACTCCTGTTTCTATACCGTGGAACAGATCGGCTCATGAAAGGCAATATCCTATGCATGCCGTGTTCAGAGTTTTTATCAAATTTAATACCAAACCAAAGCATCATT
>JBGPMV010000087.1:0-6528 GCA_041487155.1 Rhabdochlamydiaceae bacterium | reverse complement strand
CTTAAAGCCGTCATAAAATAAAGCGTATACACGGGACTTTCGGAGGCAAGGCTTACAACAGAGCCGATCGCAAAAGAGTGAATGGAGGCTTTATATAAGAAACTGGTTCCTTGAAAAAATGGGCTTGCTACCTGATTCATAACTTGAATGCAAAGCGCAACACTTCCTGCTGTGCAAGCGGCCCTGCTGGATTTAAGGTATGAAGTTATAGGCGTCATCTGCTCTCCCTGTTCTTAAAATCGGCTTTAGGATATAAGGGTGACCATGTCACTAGCATGGATGTTTTTATTACTCGCCGGTTTTTTTGAGATCTGTTTTACAGTAACTTTAAAGTATAGTCAAGGGTTTACTAAGCTGATCCCCAGCATCATCACGGTTATTTTTATTGTGCTCAGCTTCTTCTCTGTTTCCCAGGCGATGAAAACCATTCCGATTGGAACGGCCTATGCTGTATGGGCAGGCATTGGCGCCGCAGGAACTGTCGTGACAGGAATTCTTTTTTTCGGGGACTCATACCACATCATTCGACTTATTTCGATCTTTCTGATTATCATAGGCATTATTGGACTAAAATTAGCTCACGTGGATTAATATTATGTTGGCAAGCGTGTTTGCACTCTTATCTCTCTACTGGATCCTACGATCGGCGCTTTGCAAACATTCCATTATTTATACCGTCCTTGCCCTTCTTTCACTGGCTCTTTTTCTGATTCTTCCTAAGCAATTTGATCTGTTTCCCTTCTCTATGGCAGCAGCGATTTTGGCATTCTCTTTAATCAGGCATGTCAAAAATAAAGAAGCTCCCTTCCGCCTGAGTAATTTGGCAGGTTGGATCTCTTTGTATGTCATTGGGGGCGTGATTTCGCTTCTCTCACTCACCTTTAGATATCATGAAAATCAAGTCATCGGCCGTGTTATTTTAAAAGGCAGCGAGCAATCGGTATGGACCTCTTGGAAAAACCCCTCGCAAAGCTCAACTGAAAGCGCTTGGATACCCTCCTATGAAGTCGAAGTGCAAGACGCCAAAGGAAAGACCCTTTTCAGCGATTTTCTCATGGGAGATTATGTCGGGGTCAGAGCGCAGCTTATTTTGATTAATTGGCCCTATCAGCTTTTGGGCTTTTCACATTTATATCGATTAGAGCTCGTGCATAACGGCTATTCCACCGCAGAAAGACACCGGTTTTTCCCTCATACCGCCCATGCCCTCCCCTTTTCAAGAAAACTGCTTGAAACCGTCTGGAATAAGCTTTTTTTGGGAGATTGGCAAATTCCCGGCGTGAAAACCATCACCTTAGAATCTTCCTACTTTCCTTTGCGTGAAGCTAAACTGAATGCAAGCGCCAGAGAATACGATCTCGTGATCGGACCGACAGGCCTCTCAGCGCACCCCGGCAGATCTGAGCAAGCGATCCATTAACGCCGCATCGCTTAAATCTGTGCACACCACGACAATCTCTTCATAACCTTCGTTGTCTGCTTGCCTAAGGAGCGCATAGAAGCTTGCCGCCGTTAAATGATGAAACGCAGGATGCGCCTCTGTGCTCATCAAAAACGCTTTTTCTATCGAGAGCGCCTCTTCAATAGTGCGGACCATGCGCACCGTAGCTTTAGGAGCATAGTGGCGGTACCTGCTTCCGGGAGAGGCTTTTTGCACATCGCCTAGGCCCGTCCCCACTTGATGCCCCAGCACAAAAGATAAATCGTCAGAAGTAATGAGCCCCGGCCTTAAAATAAGAGGCTGCTCTCCTGCGAGATAGAGAACTGTTGATTCCAGACCTCCCTCTGACGGGCCTCCATCGATCACATACCCCTCTTCAAAGTCGCTCATCACATGTTCTGCTGTCGTGCTGCTGGGCCGGCCTGACTTATTTGCAGAAGGAGCCACCAAAGGCTGGCCCACTTGGGCAATGAGCTCTAATGCAATCGGATGACGCGGCATCCGAACTGCAACCGTCTCCTGCCCGCCCGTCACACAGTTAGGAACCTTTGCTTGTTTTTTAAAAACCATCGTCAGAGGCCCCGGCCAGAAGTGCGCGGCTAATTTGAGAGCAATCTCCGGAACGTCTAGAGCTAGTTCATACAGCTGATCCATCGAAGCAATATGGCAAATCAACGGATTATCAGACGGCCTCCCCTTCATACGGAAAATCTGTTCAACAGCCTCGGGGTTAAAAACAGGAGCACCCAGGCCATAAACCGTTTCCGTCGGAAAAGCAACGGGCGTCCCCTGCCTTAAGAGTCGTGCGGCCAGAGGTATTTCAGCGGGAAGAAGCTTTTTCATTAACTGAGCGCCCAGAGAAATGTGAGGGCAAATGCGATTTTGATTCCTACACCTATCACAAAACGATGGAAATGTTTATCAATGAAATTCTTGATTTGAACGCCCCATTTTTCAGTCGCCTTAGCGATCAAAAAGAAGCGAAGAAGGCGCGCGGCAATAATCGCCCCTAAGAACGGAACAAATGAGAGATGGCAGGCCCCGGCAGAAAGGGTAATGGCTTTATAAGGAACGGGTAGAAAAGCCCCGCAAAAAACAGCCCAGTTTTGAATCGCCAAATAATGCTCTGTAACCCTGTTAAAAAAGGCCGTTGAAATCCAGTGGTCTAAAATATAAGGCTGCAAAAAGTCCCAGGCAATATGGCCCAGAAAATAGCCGATGGTCCCGGTGATGGCCGACGCAAGAGTTGCCATCGCGGCATAGTAATAGCGCCGAGCTGGGTTTTCCAAGCAGAAAAGGAGCAAAATCGCATCCATCGGGATGAAAAAAACCAGCTCCGTCAGGAAAATAACCCCCAGCCAGAGAGGAGCAAGCTTCAGCTTGGCCTTTGTTGAGGCCCATGCATATAACTTTTTAGCAGCGTTGAACATGCTACTATTCTACTTGTTTTTTTACCCGAAGTCAAAGTATTGTAAGAGGTTATATGTACATTTCAATTTTTATCTATATAGCCCTCCTCGTAGCCGGTTCATTCATAGGGTATTACAAAGCCGGCAGCAGCGCCTCCCTCATGATGGGCCTTAGCTTTGCAGCTCTGATGATCCTTTTTACCATCCTCCTCCGTCAAGGAAAAACTTGGGCCGGACAAGCCCTTTTAGGAGTGGTTTTAGCCCTTGATTTCTTCTTTTCCTGGCGCTACATGAAAACACATCACCTCATGCCCGCCGGCCTCTTTAGCATATTAACATCTATCTTATTGGTAATCATATACTTACGCCTTAGAAAGCGCCGTACTTAAAGTTCTAATAATTATTGATTAATAATCTAATTTTTATTATAATTGGAACTTTAATATAGGTATAATATGTTCTTTAAAGCAATAGGAAATGCAATAACCGCTAAAGACTATCCGGGCGTCGCTCAAGCAGCCCTAGATCTCGGCGCTACAGCTGCCCAAGCCGGCAGTGTGGGCCTTAGCGTGGTAACCCATGGATCCGCATCAGCTCTTGAATATGCCGCATACCTCCCCTTTGCTGTGGATGGTAACATCGTAAACTCCCTTCAAGGACTGCAATTCGTTCAAGCCATCGCAGGCTTGGGTATAATCGTTGGCGCACTTACCTCCGTTGTATCCTCGATCATGATTTACCGCGATACTGCAATTATCGATGCAATTCCTTCTGACGACGACTTAATGGATAATACCAATGACAATGCAAAGTTAAAAGCATCATTAGATAAACTTGAAAACGTTAATCAAAACCATTTACTCAAAACGCTTCCTGAACATCTCAAAACACGAGTTCAGAAATTTGGTCAAAATATCAATCCTATTACGTATTTGAAAGACGAAGTTGAACAGGGATATGTCCACACTGCGCGAAGCGTCCTTACCGAAGTTAAAGACCGTGTTACAAAAAGCCGGATTGTCCATATCTTAGCGCTTGTTGGAGGAGTCCTTGCGACAGTGGCCGGTATAGGAATCTTCTTGGCGTTCCCCCCTGCTCTTTTAACTGCCTTGATGATTGTCGGTATTGGCCTTGCCGTTGCCTCTTTTGTCATGACCAAAGGATGGGCTGAAAATCCTAAAGACGGATTCAACTGGAAACTCGTCTTACCTGAATTCCTCCATGAGAAATTGAAGGTCAATAAAGAGTTCGAAACAGAGATGAATGTCGGCGCAATGGAAACAGGGCAAATGTTCAATGAATTAAAGTACTTCGATGTTCTCACCCAAGACGAACATACTGATACTGTTGCCAGAGAGTTATTCAATCCCGACAACGGGGCTGTAACTGAGCTGACTTTAAAAGAAGATTCAGCCGGAGTGGACGCTGCGTTCGAAAAACGTATGAAAAAAAATTACGTCGGTCTGAAGTTAGAAGAAACGACAAACGCCCGTACAGGTATCGCTACCCTCCCCTCTTTCATAAAAGCTAAAGTAGACCCATTGAAAGCTAAAGTAGACCCATTGGAAGATGAAGGAGATATATACTTCGATGCGCTGGATCACGAGGTTACAGGAGTAACCCATGAAGATGTCGCTGCCTTTACAAGACCTCTTGAGCCTGAAAAGAAGCCCACATTCATGGAAAAGCTGAAAGGCCTATTTACGAGTAAGACTGACACAAACCCTGACCTAACTGCGAATGGATCTATTATCGATCTGCGAGGATTACCCTTTGCGTCAAAACCCGACTCTAAACCTAGCTCTGAATGACATTCTCGCTTAGCAAGGGGTACTTCATATGGGATCCCATTGCCTTGAGGAGCTCTTTAAGCGAGGGCCAGGTAGGGCCGGATAAGCTTGGATCGTCATCGTAGAACGTCCATTTCTGATTGAAGAAAACAACGGTTCTATCTTTGACGCTCCCGTCATTATCCAGATACGTCAACGTAAAGCACTTCACTGTTTTCTTCAGCCCTCTGCGCAAAATATCTTGCAAAGTCCTGACATAATGGTCTTGCCTAAATAAATAGGTCCCTGCGGGCTGGTCCAGAAGCAAGCGCTCGGCGCCTTCTCGATCGATATCATGCCATGTTGCTTTAAGCGCCGAATCATGATCCTTGTTCTGCAAGGGCCCTTGCCAATGATAGTTGGCAAGCTGGCTCAGCTTTTCGATGTTGGGGAAGATCTTTTTAAAGACGTCAGCCATTTCCTGTAGATGCGCAGTCGCTTTGGGAAGCAGCTTTTCTGATTCTCTTGTTTTCCATTTCATCTGGCGGTGGTCGATATCTAGCGTGACGGTTAATTGGGCCATCTCATGAGGAGGTATCTGGGCCGGGGTGTAAAAAATCATGCCCGTTTCTAGATCGCAGAAAAACTCAATGTCGACATTGCGATCGGGCCCCAGCTCCAAGTCTTTGACAGCCTCGCAAATAACTTCTAGATTTTGACGTACCAGTGGATTTTGAATGATTTCAGCACGCATATGAGCCTCCCTGCCTATTCTCATTCTAGAATTAAATTATTTTCTTTACAAGTGATTTTTTTGCATTTCTAGCGCTTTTTGTAGAGTCGCCTGGTAGGTGCGCATTAAAGTTCCCCGCACGCCGCCTTCTTCGAGGACTTTGAGTCCTGAAATCGTCGTGCCTCCGGGCGATGCGACTTTGAGCTTAAGCTCGGCCGGAGACGCTCCTGTCTCTTTAAGAAGCTTAATCGATCCCTCAAGAGTTTTTAAAACCAGCTCTTTAGCTTCCTTCGGTGTAAATCCTAGAAAGACTCCGCTGTCAATCATCGCCTCAATAATAACATAGATAAACGCAGGCCCTGATCCGGCAAGCGCTGATAGCCCCTCGAGTTTTTCCTCCGAGAGCCACATGAGAAGTCCTAAACCATGGAAAAGCGTGTTGATGGTCTCTTTAGACACATCGCTCTCTACAAAACCAATGACACCCTCGCCGCAGAGCATAGGAAGATTAGGAAGGCAGCGGAGGATGCGGGGTTTAGCAAAGTACTCTCTTAGAGTTGCCACAGGAGTTCCTGCAAGCGCGCTGACTAAAATCTGGGTCGATTTAAATAAGGCGCTTGTTTCCCGGGCAAAAGCTTTTAAATCTTTCGGCTTGATGGCAAGGAGGATCAGATCTGCATTTTGTATAGCATCTCCCGGCTTATCCGCTACAGAGCCGCCGATCTCTTGCGCTAGCTTAGAGCTTTTAGACAGCGACCTATCACAGACTATCACGGAGGATTTTTTAGCAAAGTGAGTTGCAAAAGCGCTTCCAATCACTCCGCATCCAATAATGGCAATCTTCATATCTCTTCCTTATTGATTTCAAAACCACAATTATACATACTTATCAATATGAGAAAAGCCGATTACCCTATTTCTTCCTTTCTATTGAATCGATGGTCGCCAAGAGCTATGACAGGAGAGGCGATCTCTAGAGAGCAGCTCTTTTCGCTGTTTGAAGCAGCCCGCTGGGCACCTTCGAGCTATAACAACCAGCCGTGGATCTTTATCTATGGACTAAAAGGAACGCCTGCTTGGAAAACTCTGCATGAACTCCAGGTCCCTTTTAACCAAGGGTGGACTCAAACGAGCAGCGCGCTTGTTTTAATTGTTTCGAAGAACAACTTCTACCAT
>JBGPMV010000086.1:0-6789 GCA_041487155.1 Rhabdochlamydiaceae bacterium | reverse complement strand
CGGGGCCGGGAAGGAGCCGGAGTGTTTGGGAGGAGCCGTAGGGAGAGAGATCGAGGTGGGCCATTCCGTCTTTGAAGTTCGGAGCAAACAGCTCCCATTGCGAGGTCCAGAGCGTCATTCCCGCCTCCAGAAGGCAGGAGCCAGGAGTACGAGGAGGCTGAAATATTCTAAACGGCCCAGAAGCATCCAGAGGATACAGACGATTTTTGAGAAGATGGAGAGAAACGCATAAGAGCCGGTGATGCCAAGGCCGCCTAGGTTGAGTCCTGTATTGTTGATCATACAGCTGATAATCCCGATCGAGGTCATCGGGTCTTGATGGTCTAGCACAAGTAGGTAGACTCCGAGTCCCACAAAAAGGATGACGATGCAAAAGAAAGTCAAAACGGTGAGCACGGTTTTGGGGGTGATTTCACGAGGGCCGACTTTCACAACGCGGACAACCTCGGGGCGGAAAAGGGTTTCGATTTTGTTTTTAATCGCTTTCATCACCACGAAATACCGAATGACTTTGATGCCGCCGGTGGTCGATCCCGACATGCCTCCGATAAACATTAAAATGACCATGAGAATCTGGCAGGCAAACGGCCATAGGTCATACGAGGTGAGATCAAAACCAGTCGATGTTTGGGCAGAAATCGCCATGAACGATCCATTTTGGAGAGCTTCTCCCAGGGTAAAGCGGCTGATTGATCCAAAGTGCGGGGTGTTCCACAAGTTCAGCGACATGAGAAGGCATCCTCCTAAGAGCATGAGGAGGTAGAGGAAGAATTCAGGTTCATAAAGGCGATGAAATTTCCCTTTCAAGGCGTGGAAGTAAAGGGTAAAATTCAAGCTTCCGAAAATCATGAAGATCGCAATGATCCAATAGGTTGTATTGCTTGGGTACGCTTGGAGCCCGAGGTTTGAGACGGTAAAGCCGCCGGTCGAGATGGTGGAGAACGCAAGCGTGATGGCATTAAAAAATGAAATGGAAGAGTTGGTGAGCATGAGAAGCGCTGTTTGCAGTAAAGTCAGCCCTAGATAAATTTTCCAAAGCAGGCTTGCTGTCTCTTTAATCCGGGGAGTCATCCCTTCTTTTGACAGTCCTGCAATCTCACTTTCAAACAGAAATTTCCCGCCCATGGCAAGCGCCGGGAGAACGGCGATAAAAAGCACAACAACTCCCATGCCGCCGAGCCATTCTAAAAACGTCCTCCAAAAAAGGAGCGGTTTACCAAGAGCCTCGATTCCCGTAAGCATCTGGCCGGTTGCCGGATCTTTGAGAGGCGCGATCGTGCCGTAAAACGAATAAACCATCGAAGGATCAAGCGGGTGTCTTACAAGGGTCGGGACTTCGGCTCCTTCTGCATCGTATTCTTTGGGATATAAAATCGTCACGCCGGTGGTTGTGAGCCCTGACATCGATTCAAAGTAGGCATCCACCGGATTTTTTAAGGCACCGGTAAAAAGAAAAGGAAGCGAGCCGATAGAAGCGGTAAAAAGCCAAATGAGCACGACGACTAAAATGCTCTCTTTTCGATAAAGAGGCCTCCGCCCTTTTTTTCCTTTCCAATAAAAAAACAATCCACACAAGAGTGAAACACCCATCGTCTCCAAAAATGCAAACGATGAAAAATAGCACGGCTCTTTGAGAATGAATTCATAAAGAATCGAAACAAAAAGCGGAATGAGCAAAATAGCCGTCAGATAGAGAAAGTAGCGACTTAAAACGCGGCTGATTTCAATGTAGCTCATAAAATTTTTTGTATTTCGCTCACGGAGCTTGGGCTGCAAATCACTATTGCCGTATCGCCGGGCGTTAAAATACTGCTCCCCTTCGGCACCATCACTCCACCTCTATTTTCAATCATGGCGATCAAGAAATTGCTTGGAAAATTTGGTTTCAGTTCGGATAGAGGAGGTCCTACTAGACTTGACTTAGGAGAGATTTTTATTTCCATGATCTGCGCTTTGTTATTATAGAGTGAGGCGATTGAGATGATGGAATCATTTTCGATAATGGCGTGGATCTGCCGAGCAAGGCTTGCTTTTTCAGAGAGCGCATTCGAAATGCCGAGCCGTTTTAAAAGGGGAAGCGCGCTTTCATCCGAGACAAGAGCGATGACGTTTTTACATCCGGCTTCTTTTGCAAGGGCAGATGCCAAAATATTTGTTTCGTGCGATGCTGTAGAAGCGATGAAAAAATCGGCTTTTTCAATTCCTTCTTCTTGCAGGAAAGCAAAATCGCATTCATCGTGATTCAAAATAGTTGCTTTAGGATAAAGCTTGGCAAGTTTTTCACACAATGCGCCATCTTGTTCGATGACTTTGATATGGATGTGCTGCTCTTGCAGCAGTCTGCAGAGATGCACGGTCGTTCCGGAGCCTCCCACAATGACAACAGAAGAGACCGGCGTCTTTGGAACGCCGAAAAAATTAGAAATCGAGTGCATCGCCTGAGCCTGGCCGATGAGTGTGGCTTCATCTCCCGGCATCAAATGGTCTGAGCCTTGAGGAAAAATCAGAGTTTCTTTTCTTTTGATGAGGCCGATGAGCAGATGGTCGTCTAACTTGACATCGGACAGTGGAACACCCGTTTGCTTAAAATCCTCCGGAATCACTACGGTTCGCATTTGAACCGACCCGAGTGCAAAATTTTCAAGAACTTGGTTATGCGGGGTGGCGATATGTTTAAAAAGTTCATGCGCAACAGAGAGTTCAGTTCCAAGCAGATGGTCGACAAAAAAGAGGCGGGAAAACTCCAACCTGCTGTGATCTAAAAAAGCATTTTGCCTGATGCGGGCCACTGTCTTAGGGTAGCCTAAATTTTTTGCCATCGTGCAAGCGACAAGATTGGTTTCATCATTGCTGCTCATAGCGATAAAAAGGTCGGGGGACAGCTCAGAGAGTTCCTCAAGAACGTTCCAGTCCGTTCCGGATCCCAAACGAGTCGCCACATCGGCCGACCTAGAGACTCTTTCAAGAGCGTTCGGGTCTTGGTCGATGACGATGACGTCATGCTCTTCTCCTGCCAGGGTGGAGGCTAAGTAGGAGCCGTGTGTACCTGCCCCTAAAATAACAATTTTCATACCCCCTGATCATACGAATAAATGCAAGGAAAGTAAAGCTGTCAAAACAAAGTTAAAATGAAGTTTGTCTATGAATCCTGATGCGGCGGGTTTTGTAATAGAAGTCCATGGTCTTTGTCGTCCAAGAGTAATTTTGGTTTACTCTTTTTTAATCGTGTTTTGACAGTTTTGATGTGTTCAACAGGAGGAATGTTTTCAGGGAGAGTCCCGCCGATTTCTTCGATGGCCGAACGCACCTTTTTCCCGACCATTTCGTGCGTCTCCATGGCGTCTCTTTGGTTCTTGATGTTTTCTCGTTTAAGTTTTTCTCGTGTTTGCGACATTCGAAATTGGTTGGCAATGAGTTCAGTTGTATCCATGCGATCCATCAAGTTTTCTTTGGGATCAATCCCTTTACGGCCCTTGATGGCATCGACTCCCAAGCCACCATAAAGTCCTTTGTAGCCAGCATCATGAAAGATGCCGAACATTTTGTCTTGAACGCCTGCTTCGCGTGCGGCTCCTGATAAGGCTTTGAATTCTACCGATGCTTGCTGGCGCATTTCTAACCTTTCGAGGTCAGCGGCCATTTGATCTGAAATCTCTTGTCTGCGCGTTTGAATGGCGAAGTATTTTTGGGCATAGGCAATTTCAGGTTTTCTAGGGTCTCCATTTTGCGCGATGAGGTAACACGCAAAACGTGAAAGGTGATAATCCTCAACCACTTGAAAAGAACCGTTGCCGCCAGGGATCGGTTTGCGGGCGCCCGCAAAGTGATGGGCTGGATCATTGCCTGATTGCTTACAAGACTCTATAGCTTTTGTAATGGCATTTTCGAAATATCTCCATTGAGAATAGCCGAGATAGGGTTGAAGATCTCTAGCGCTCCAATACTCAACTTCATGTTCGTTGAGCTTCTTTAGAGACTCAAATGATAGGTTAGTTGTTATGAGCGAGGTATTTGTGGGTTCTTGCATATTATCCCTTAATGAAAAAGTTCTTTTGGCGGGAGAATAGCCGACAATTGATATATTGTTGATATCCTCCTCTCCATAAATGAAGAGGACTCCTACGGCCTCAAACCAAGGTTGGAATGATGACTTCGGCGGGTTCTTCCCCTGAGTTGGCCTTAGAGAGCTTTACGGTTAGTTCCGACCCTTGCTCTTTTGGTCTTACAGTCTCATATATGAGAAGCGTTACTTTCGGTCTATCCGACCGTAGGTCTTTCGACGTTCAGAATTATACAAAAAAAAGAAATACGGACAATATGGGAAAAAATTAAGGAGGCACGCTTACCCCGACCTAAAGGACAAGCTTTGCGCTGTCCACGGATCAACAGCCTCTTATTCAGGTGATTGAGTGTGGGAGATTGCAAGGAAAGTAAAGCTTGCTCAAAATCGATCTCTTCCAGACAATATTGAGGTTTGCACCGGTAGCTCAGCTGGATAGAGTACATGGCTACGAACCATGAGGTCAGAGGTTCGAATCCTCTCCGGTGCGAATGCTTATTAAAACCTTTACTTCCGGGCCCGTAGACACCAACTGCTACCTCGTCGGATGTCCTGAAACCCATGAAGCCGCCCTCATCGATGCGCCGCAAGGGGTCTTATCCAAGATCTTGCATGAAAAACAGCTTAACATTAAAAAAATATTTATAACACATTCCCACTGGGATCACATAGCCGATGCAGCAGAAATTAAAGCGGCTTTACATGTTCCCCTTTATATCCACCCCTATGATGAAGAGAATTTAAAACATCCCGGAGCAGATCGGCTTCCTATGTTCTTTGCCGTCCAAGGAGCACTCGCAGATGGATTCTTAGAGGAGGGGGAGAAGTTTAAGATTGGAAATCTCGAGCTCCAGGTGATCGAGACTCCCGGCCACTCCCCGGGAGGGGTTTGTTTGTGGTTTCCCAAGGAGAAAGTCTTGTTCTCCGGAGATACCTTATTTCAAGGCTCGATGGGACGGGTTGATTTCCCGACTTCGAGTCCAACTCAGATGTGGGCATCATTGAAAAAACTTGCTAAACTCCCCCCTGAGACTAAAGTCTATCCAGGGCACGGCCCGGCAACGACCCTTGCAGCCGAAGGATGGATTGCAAATGCTGAAACAATTTTTGGAGGTTAAAGATGAACGTATTAATTGGAAAACAAGCGCCTGCATTTAAAGCTCGTGCTGTAGAAGGCGGAAAAATTGTAGCCGATTTTTCTCTGGAGAAATTCTTCGGATCGTATGTTGTTTTCTTCTTTTATCCGCTCGATTTTACCTTTGTCTGTCCTACAGAGCTTCATGCGTTTCAAAAAGCACTGGGCCAATTTAAAGAAAAAAACGCCGTTGTGGTTGGATGTTCTGTCGATAGCTCCCATAGCCATCTGGCATGGCTGAGCACTCCGATTGAAAAAGGCGGCATCCAAGGGATTACCTACCCGATTGTTTCTGATCTTATGAAGAACATTGCTCGTGATTTCCAAGTGCTCAAAGAAGATGAAGGGATTGCTTATCGGGGTCTCTTTATCCTGGATCGAGAAGGAATCATCCGACATCAACTAATTAATGACCTTCCGCTCGGAAGATCGGTGGATGAAGCTCTTCGAACACTCGATGCGCTTATCTCGTATGAGACGAATGGAGAAGTTTGTCCTGCGAATTGGAAAGCAGGAGAAAAGACATTCAAGGCCACAAGGCAAGACGTCGAGAATTACTTCGCAGTCAAATAGTCATAGAGGTCTTTTTCAGAAACGATCAGCAGGCAATGATGCTGCAGGCACACAGATGTCGCACCCTGAATGACGTCTTCATCGCCCACGCCTGGCATGCAAATGGCAGTCAGGTGGGGATGAAGCGGGGATCGTTTGAGCCATTTAAGCCCCAGCATATAATCGCCGTAGCTAAACCCTTCTTCTGCAACCCGGAAATAGATGATCTTGTGCCGGAATAAAAGCGCCCGGATGGCGTAGGGGATCCCTTCGCTTTCCAGGGGAGGGTTCCCCAATTGGCATAGCAATTCTTCGAGTGAATTAAGCGAGATAGGCTGGCATGCCGCGCCTTTTTCCGCGGCTCCAAATAGAAAAATGGTTCCCTGCATACTCTCTTAAAAGCAGATATAAAAATTATTTTAAAGTTTATTTTGAATGGCTTAATCGTGTATGACCTATTTGTATAGGAGCTTATATGGCTAAGATATTGGGAGTTCTATTAGGTGGAGTGGTTTCTCTTTCTGCAGTCGAGATACCGATCGATGATCATTTGACCTGCTTTTCCCTAGAAAAAAAAGGAATCGAAGTGTGGGTTAAGGAGTATATCACATCTCCTGCCCAAGTGGCCTGCCGTTTTATTGGACAAGACCCCCTCCAAGGCAAACCCCAAATTTTTAATTTTGATTTCTCTGCAGATACCTTTGAAGAAGAGCTTCCTAATTTTTTAGACTATTGCGAAGAGGAGATTGAGAAAAAGGGCGGGGCTTCTCTAGGAGTTGTCGCCGTTGGCTCCATCGACCTTCAAGGGCTTCATTCTCACCTTGCCCAGCGGTATGATCAAAGCGAAATCAAAAATAGAATCAGCGAAGAAGCCATTCAGCTGATTTCTACAGCTGATACCAATGAATTTGATGTTCTACTCAGCTATCCTGCAGCTTTATTCAGTGTTACAACAGATGAAGATCTAAAAAAGTTATGGGTATTTTATCTCATCCAAGCGATGGCTGAAAACAGATTTAAAAAAGCTGCAATGGACGCTAAT
>JBGPMV010000085.1:0-6978 GCA_041487155.1 Rhabdochlamydiaceae bacterium | reverse complement strand
CATAGGCTCCTTTATAAATGTTCGCCAAAACGTCATTTTACATTTTCGCGAACAAAAACAGAAGTGAAATTCTGTTCGCCAAAACGTCATTTGTCATTTTGGCGAACAGAAAAATTGTATTCCATTTATAATAAGATGTTTATATTTTCAATAAATTTGTTTAAAAAAATATCCATTTAGTAGAAAAATCACTTGTTTTTGAGACGTTTTCGTTTCAAAGAGCTGCTCATCTCTCAATGAACAGCTCTTTGAACAAC
Organism: Rhabdochlamydiaceae bacterium; assembly: GCA_041487155.1. GTDB lineage: Bacteria > Chlamydiota > Chlamydiia > Chlamydiales > Rhabdochlamydiaceae > PALSA-1444. The sequence goes on along the minus strand of JBGPMV010000085.1, from coordinate 6,721 downwards.
GATCATTTTCGTGACGTCACGAAAATGGTCGACTTGGGAAAGAGAGCCGAATGATCCATCAATGACTTTATCATGCAATCTCCCTGATGCAACAAGCCCCTTCAATATTAATTATGAGCGCCTTATCATGGAAAGAAAGGTTTTTTTATGATGCAGATTTGGACATTTTTAATGACCGTGATTTTGACAGCCGGTTTAGAAAGTTTGGAAGGGGGTAGCTCTGAAATCCTAAGCGAAGCGAGTGAAAAATCCTTAGATCAAATTCAAAAATACCAGGATGCCGACCCTCTCAATGAGCCGATGGAAATCCAAATTCAGAGCCTTACAATCAACGACGCGCAGCAGGTATTTGAACTCGTATTTCGCTTGCTTCAAGAGTTGGGAGAGGAGGCTGAAGACTTGGGCCCGCTTCAGTCAGAAAAAGTGCTTCAAGAGTGGCGCGAGGCGGACTGTAGGTTTCTGGTTATGGTGGCGAAAGACCAGCAAGGGACAGTGCTTGGATTCATGACTCTGAGTGAAGCATTCGCCTTATACGCCAATGGTAACTACGGAATCATAAACGAGCTGTTTGTCGTACCCGAATATCGCTCCACCGGTGTCGGAGCCGCGCTGCTCGAAGCAGCGAAGGGGATCGGGCGCGATCGTTGTTGGATGAGGATTGATGTCACGGCCCCGGAAGGCGAGCAGTGGGTACGTTCAAAGCGTTTCTACGAGAAGAACGGATTTAAATTTGCGGGTCCCAAGTTGAAGTTGGTGATTTGAATCCAGCAATGTTTCATGGCAAAGATTGTCACATTGAATTGGACGATGATGGAACAGTCAAACACGCCTACCGAAACCTGCCCAGGGCAGCTTGCGGAACCATTTGAAGGTAGGCAGCTATTTAATTGCTTTCACCTTTATGGGGCGATTTCCTACGACCTTTTTAGCCTTGGCGACATCCTTTGGGGGTACGACCAGCTCCTTGCCCTTCCTTTTGATTGCCTTAAGTCTCGATACGCTTTTTTGCAATCCTTTCTTTGAGCCACTGCGCTCAATCTCCGTTGCCTTTTCGCTATTTAGAGCATCTAATCTTCGGCCATCTTTGAGAGGAGCCTCAATTTTCCCGTGTTTACCAGCCGCTTTGCTTTTCTCTCTTTTGTGTTCTTTTGATTCAGCCATAATGACTTCCGTATTTTAATGGTGTGTATTATAGAAATGCCGCTGAAAAATTCTAGTTGCATCCAGCGATCTCTAAAATCCAGAGTAAGTTATTTGCATTAAAAATGCAAATTACAGGTGGCTTTTTGCTGTGCAAACGCGCAAACAAGAAAGGACCATTTTCGTGGCATCACGAAAATGGTCTCCCTAGTCAGTGATGCCTCTTTACAAGTCCTCTTGATCTTGGGGGCAGGTTTTTGATAGACTGCGGTTACTATGAAAAGTCTAGGTGATTTGGCCGTTTCTAAGTTTTCTTTCCCGAAGGTTGATGCGCTATTGAAGGAATTTCAGACGGCGGGGTTTAAAAAGCTGCCGCTTCAGCAGAAGACGGAGAAGGTGTGCCAGAGTTTGCTGGATCTGGTTCTTGGGGCAAAAGAGGGAACTTTTGTTTTGATTCCGGCGCTTGATTTCATTGAGCGGATTCAGCGAAATAAAATTATCGATCATTTTCATTTTAATAATTTTGAGATGTGGCTGAATCAATTTTCCGGTCTTTCGGAGGGAGAAAATCTGAAGGTGAGGGGGAAGCTGGCAGGACGGTATGTTCCTCGCGAATCTTATCAGTCGCTTTTTCCGATCGGCATGGGCAAAAGGTATAACGGAAGCCACTTTGTAACGGCTCATGGCTCGCCTGATCTTGATACGACGGTTGCCTCTTTTTGGGGATGGGTCGATGCTTTTGCAGCCCGTGTTTCTAAAGGGCTTCATGTCTGGAATGTTCCGGGAGGACAGCCGCCGGCTTTAGTTGAAACCTCACTGCTATTTTTTAATATTTTTGGAGATGAAGTATTTGAGCTTTTGGCTAAGCATCGAACGGCGCTGACAGTTTCGGGAATCGATCTTGTGACGCAAGAAGGGGTGGTTCATAAATCGCTTCAAGAGTCTGTTTTAGATGTGAATCCCGATGAAGGTCCAAAAGCGGTTGTCTTAATCGATGAGAAGGGCGGTTATTTAGGTGAGTGGAGATCGACGGATGTCGATCGGGTTCGCTCGATTGTGAACCTTCTTAATCAGTGTCTTCGCTGGTATGAAAATACGCTCCACGTCAAGTTGATTGCTCTTTTTGCTAAAGAGAAGTTGACGCAAAAGGAGCTGCAGGAGTTTTTTCATGTCATGCAAAAAATGACGTTTGAAGAGTGCGAGCCTGCACAAGAATTTACGCAGAGCCAGAATGTTGCTGCCGGCGACTATCTTGTGAAAGTCCTTCATGTCGCAAAAGGGATGAAGAGCAGCTTTGCACATTTTGCTCAGGCGCTTGCAAAGGAAAAACTGTTTGAGTTCGAAGAGTTCTCCAAGCTTTCTTTGCAGACAAAATCGGTTTTCGACGCTAAGGGGCATGTGACGGCCGATCGCACGAAGCTGTTTAAATATCTTACGCAAGTGATTAGCGCGCTTGAAAAAGCGATCTACGCGATTCGTCTCTATGTCGATAAGCTGAGTATTGCTTTAGAAGTTAAATCAGAGGTTTTAGGGCTTGCTCCCCATTATGTGAACTACCGCGCGGATCTAGAAGAGATCCGCAGCAAGATCGCAAACCAGCCTTATCTGACGGTAACTGCATCCGATCGTGAGGGCGGATTGTTTCCACTCGGCGTGATTCACGCGACAGATCTTTTTAGACCATCATTAGGTACGGTGACGCTACGAGATTTTTCTAATCGGGAGGAGACTAAAATTCCTCCTTATCTTGAAATCATCAGCATTTTAGATCACCACAAGGGGCAGTTTGCGACAACGCTCCCGCCGGTTGCTTGGATCACGGATGCGCAATCTTCGAACTCTCTTGTAGCTAAAATCAGCTTTGCGATTTCTGATCCTTATAGCACGGGCGGAATGACGAAAGAGGAGATTGCTGCGCAAATTAAAGAGGTTCAAAAAGATCTTAAGTCGTCATCACACAAAAGAATTTTGCAGCGTCTTCTTCAAAGGCAGCTGGCAGTGGAGCACAAATCTCCTTATTTTGTCTCGCCTGAGCGGGAAATCGTTGAGTATCTCCAATGCCTCTATGCGATTTTAGATGACACCGATCTTCTTTCAAAAGTTTCTGTGCGCGATGTCGAATGTGTGGCAGAGATACTCAATCGCTTAAAGTCGCTCTCTATTCATAAAGAGATGGAGATTATCTCATTTGATGATCTTCATCGGGATGAATCTTTTGCGAAGAAAGCGGCAACGCGCATTTTGCAAAATGATGATATGTATTCTCTTTACAGCAAGATCTACATAGCTAAAGAAAAAGCGGTCGATGAAAACCTCAAACTCGGCGCTCAAGGAAAGCCCTCCAATCTTTTTGCAGATACCAAAGAGCAAAACGGCTGTTGCCGCGTGGGGCAGATGAAAGTGTTTTCTAAAAACTACCCAACGTATTCCAAGCTTGCCTCTTCTTTGCGTGAAAAGTGGCTGGTCCATGCGAAAAAAGTGCATAGCGAGCATCCAGAGATTGACTTCCATCTTCAAATGATCAGTACGATCCCCGGAGCTAAAGAGCTCTACTCAGGAAAATCGGAAGGGTATCCGCATCAAGATGAAGTTTGGTTTTGGATTCCACCAACGGATGTGGCCATTGAGCATTTTAAGAACTTTTTAAGCAGCTTTAAAAGAGCTCCCGCGGTAGAAAACAACCCGATGGAAGTTGAGTTTTCAGGAGAAAATGCAGACGAGCTTCAGCAGATTTTCAAAGAAAGCTTCAAAGCAATCCCCAGTAAAATCACAAAAGGCAAACTGCCGATGGCCATCCTTCGAGTTAAAGCGGGCAGCTTAAACTCTAGGAAGGCGATGATTTCACCGTACTTGCCTACTATTCTTTAGGTAGCAGCAACAGTCTCGGGTTTGGGCTCTTCGATGATTTCAAGAGAGACACGGATTCCATTGCGGCTTGCAACAGACATCAAAAGGGTCCGAATGGCATTGATCGTTTTCCCTTTTTTCCCGATGATTTTTCCAATATCTGTTTTATCGACAGCCAGCTCAATGATCAGAGTGTGCGTTCCTCCGATCTCCGTGATGCGAACTTTATCCGGATTATCGACCAGATTCTTGACAATGTATTCGACGAATTCTTTCATACTCAATCCTTAAGTAAAAAATCTATTAATCTCTAAGATACGACCTGAAATAATATTTAGCAAGGTTCATTAAACTCTACCGGTATAGGCGCCTCTAAAACCAGGGGAGCGCCTGTTATGGGATGGACAAGCGCTAGGCTTTTAGCATGAAGAAGCTGCCGTTTTGCGCCATATTTTTCATTGGCAGCCGTCCGTCCATAGACGGCGTCTCCTAGAATGGGTGTTCCGATATGTTTGAGGTGAACGCGGATCTGGTGGGTTCTACCGGTGACAAGCTGAACCTCCACCCATGAAAGATCGCCGATCGTCTTTAGAGTGCGGCAGATCGAGATAGCAGGCTTTCCTGAGGGATCAACACTCATTTCCTGCCTTCGGATATGATGCCGTTTAATGGGCGCTTCAATGGTTCGGTTTCCGGGGTTTCCAAGGCAGATCGCCAGGTAGTGTTTGGTCATTTGGCGGGAAGAAAAAAGCTCGACGAGTTTTTGGTGGCACGGGGTTGTTTTAGCAGCGATTAACACCCCTGAAGTGTCTTTATCTAAGCGGTGGACAATCCCGGGCCGCAGATTTTCTGTAGCCGGCAGTGTTTTACAATGATACAGGAGCGCATTGACAAAGGTTCCGGTTGGATGCCCCAGCGCCGGATGGGTGACCATGCCTGCTGGTTTATTGACCGCAATGAGGTGGTCATCTTCATACAAGATGTCTAGGGGGATATTTTCTGCTTCTAAAGAGAGCTCGGGGGTGAGCTCAAAGCAGACCTCGATTTCATCGCCGATATCGACAGTTTCCCGTTTTTTCACGGGACTTCCATTAACGAGGACGAGTCCTGAGTCAATCAAATACTGAAAATAGGTGCGTGAGTGGTCCGGAAACGTCTGCGTGAGCAGGCGATCTAGGCGGGTATGAAGCATTTCGGAGGTGACAAGAAGGGTTTCAATCTGGGATGTCATAGATGCTTTAGTCGTTGCCTTCAATCGAGTCTTTAAACTTCTTAGCGGCAGCTCTTGCTTGTTTAAGATCTCGGCTGATTTCGCTATTGAGCGCTTGGAACATATTTTGTTGAAAGGCGGCAGCATACGTCTGTAGCGTTGATATTGGAATGTCGGGAAAAAGAAGAGCCAAGCTTTTAACCCAGGGGTTATCCGCGGGAAGAGGCGGCCCAGGCGGCAGGGAGCCGGGTGTTGCTCCGCCGAGACTCAGATTTGGACTACCTGTAGGACCTGCCGGACCGGCCGGATTTGTCATGCTTGCCTCACAGCCCCATTATAGCGTATAAAGATTCGTAATGATAGAAAAAATTGTCTTTAGGCTGCTCGCGATTAAAAGCCGAACTGCTCATGAGTTAAGGAAAAAATTGAGTTTAAAGGGGTTCGGTCAAGATGAGATTGAGATGGCGATTCAAAAATTTACTAGGTTGGGCTACCTCAACGATCAAGAAATTTTGGACCGCCGGTTTGAAGCGTACCTCAAAAGAGGGTACGGCCCGCGTCTGATTGCGCTCAAGTTCAAGCAGCAGGGGCTGAAGATGCCTCCCTATTCTACCGCGCTCCAAAAAGATGTCGCTTTAGCGCTTCTCAAAACTACAGCGTTCAAGAAAAAAGATCCCCAAAAACAAGGGGCGGCTCTGCAAAGGCGAGGCTTCGATTTGGAAGTTATCTATCAAGTAATTCGCGTTTAGTTTATATAATTTTTAATATGCAAATTGGTGTCTTAGGGATCAACCATAAGTCTGCGCCGCTTAAATTGCGCGAGCAAGTCGCGCAAGTCTACTGCGGCGGCATCGAGCCTGATAAGGTGATCTTATCGACGTGCAACCGAACGGAAATTTATTTCAGCGGCGATAATCTAGCTGAAATGCAGTGCCAGGTTTTTGCCGAACTTAAAAAACGGCTGAATCACTCTTCGGAACATGCGTTTTATTCCTTCTTTGGCGCGGAATGTTTTTATCATCTTGCCTGTGTAACAACAGGGATTGACAGCAAGCTTCTGGCTGAATCCGATATTCAGCGGCAGGTGAAAATGTCATATGAAACCGCACGGGTGCGCGGCGAGCTGTCATCTGCGCTGCATTATCTTTTTCAAAAATCGCTCAAACTCGCTAAAGACGCACGGTCCCGCTTTTCACTCTTTCAATCGACGATTCATTTAGAGGGAATGGTGTATCAAATTGTCGATTCGGTGCTGGAGAAAAATCCTGCACTGCTTTTCATCGGGAATTCCGATATCAACAGAAAAATCATCCACTATTTTTATCGGAGAAAAAAAGGGCGCATGACTCTTATTTCCCGCGATCTAGAGACGGCGCATCCGTTTGCTCTGGATTACGGCCTCACGCTGAAAAACCGCGAAGAGCTCTCCAATGCCCACCAGTACGATGGGATTATCTCGGCAACGATGGTAGAGGACTATTTGCTTTCTTCGCTTGCACAAGAGAGGCAGACCCGTCTTATTTT